>DATFUG010000144.1:0-17644 GCA_035261025.1 Steroidobacteraceae bacterium
GGAAGGCGGCGGACGGGAATCCTATTACGAGCACACGAATTACCGCGCCGTCGTCGGCATGAAGGGGCTGATCAGCGATTCGTGGAGTTACGATTCATATCTTCAGTACTACTACACCAGCTTCTTTAATGTGAACAAGCAGTACCTGAATTTCGCGTCCATCGACAACGCACTGCAAGTCACCGGAACCGCGAGCAACCCTGTCTGCATCAGCGGGCCGCCCTGTGTTCCCTACAACATTTTCCAGGACGGTGGCGTCACCCCGGCGGCACTGCAGTATCTGTATCTGAACGGGTCGGCTTATGGCACCAATAGCCAGCGCATCGCGCACGCAGATGTGACCGGAGATCTCGGCACTTACGGGATCCGCTCGCCTTTGGCCAAGGGCGGATTCTCTGTCAACGTTGGCTACGAGAATCGCGCCGAACGCTTGGCCTTTGATCCGGACTCCGGAGAACAGAGTGGTCTCTTGTCAGGCTTTGGTGGCGCGGCCTCTGCTATTCACGAGGGTTTCAGTGTTGAAGAGGAATTCATTGAATTCGGCGGGCCGTTGGTGCAGGACAGGCCGGGGATCAAGAGCCTGATTGTTGGCGCCGGATACCGGCGCTCCGACTACTCAATCTCAGGCAACGTGACCACTGGCAAGTTCGATCTTCAATACGCACCGAGCGACGACCTGCGTTTCCGGGGCTCGATGCAGCGTGCGACCCGTGCACCCAATCTCATTGAACTCTACAATCCAGCAGCGATCGGCCTCATCACTTCAGGGGATGATCCCTGTGCCCCGAGTGAGTACACCGGGGTGGTGGCGGCCACGCTCCAGCAGTGCCTGCGCACCCTGTCCGCGAACGCCACTCCACAGCAGATTCAGAGCTTTACCGATGCCTACAATTCCGGAAGCATTCCGCAGGGCACGGGTAGCCAGTTGTCGCAGGAAGTCGGGGGGAACCTGCATCTTAGAGCGGAGACCGCCGATACGTTCAATATCGGGGCGACGCTATTGCCGCACTGGCTGCCCGGTTTCTCGGGGAGCGTCGACTACTATCAGATCAAGCTGAGCAATGGCATCGGCGCGGTCCCGCCGGGCCTGCTGCTGCAGCAATGTCTCAGCTCGGGCCAGCGATTCTTCTGCGACAGCATCGTGCGCAATACCGCTACCTGGAGCCTGACTGGAGCAACGATAGCCGGCGGTGGCTATATCGTGCAGACCGCCACCAACGTGGCCGCGTCCAAATTAAATGGCGTTGACGTGCAGTCAGTTTATCGACTGGCGTTGGGATCGGGATGGGGATCCATTGCCTTCGCACTCAATGGCGCCTATCTGCTGAAGAGCCAGACCCAGCCCTATCCCGGAGGACCCACGTACGATTGCGCCGGCCTGTTTGGCGCACTGTGTGCGACGGTGAATCCCAAGTGGAGACACAATTTGCGTGCCACGTGGGTGGCACCCAAAGGCCTGGAGCTCGCGGTGACCTGGCGCTACATCGGCCACGTCTCGCTCGATAATAACGACCCCAACCCGCTGCTGTATGGTCACACCTTCATCGACCAGAACACAGGTCAACCGACCTACAATACGTTCGAAGCGGCCTTTCCAGCCTTCAACTACTTCGACCTGTCCGCCGGCTGGAGCATTCACGAAGGAATTGAGCTACGCGGCGGCATTAACAACCTGTTCGACAAGGATCCACCGCTAGCGACCGCCGAAGTCACCGCCGGCGGCGCTAACAACACCTTTGAGACCTATGACACTCTGGGCCGTCAGCTGTTCGTCGGCTTTACGGCCAAGTTCTGAACATTGGCACCGGAGCCAGGCAGGAAACCTGTCGCTGAATGGACCGCGAGGGCCTTTCGCTCGCGCTGTCGATTGTCTCAATAGGAAGGACCGGTGCGCGCCGTGATCGCCACACCGGTCCTTTGGCTAGGCCCGCTTCAGCTATTGATTGCTGACCATTAGCGCAGTGGCGTCTACAAATTTGACGCCCGCGACACGCTGCGCAGCTTGCTTCGCCTGATCGATTGCATCCTGACTGGGCACAGACCCTGCTAGCGCGACGACACCGTTCGTTGTCTTGACGTCGACATTGCTATTTGGAGCAGCTGTCGCGATCTCAGACTTCACGTAAGCCGTGATCTGGCTGTCTGAAGCGACCGGTGTGCTGCTCGTCGCGGCCGGTCCCGTACTCGTCGCTGCTATCTGCCCAGGCTGTGCAGGCGCAGGCGCCGGCTGCGAGTCCGCAGTCGTGGCCGCCGTGGCCGCTGACGTCGTATCACTTGAGGACGGGGTCGGCGTCATCTCCTTCCTGCTTGTCACGCTGTCCGGGCTGTTCGAAGCAGTCAAGGCAGAGCGACTCGTGGCTGAGCTGGCAGGGAGCACAACAGTTTCGGCTGGAGTGGGTTCGGTGCTGCGCGTCTTGGCGACCTGGCGATCAGACCTCCTCGACTTGGCCGGCTTGGGCTCGTCCGCGACGTTGCTGGTCGTTGAAGGAGTTGGAGCGGCCTCCGGCGGAGCCGTTGGTGGCGCACTCAGATCTGGAGTCAAGGCGTCACCGGCGTTCTGACTGGTCAGATCAGGCATCGCAGGAGCAGATGCGTTGAGAGCGATCCTGTTTTCCTGCTGTTGCTCAGCGTGCACATTGAATTCGTACACCCCGATGCCGACGACCGCGGCGAGGCCAATGCCAACCACGATTCTGCTAATTGAATTTGAGTTGATCATATTGGGCTCTCAGGTGGTTGATGGGTGACGCCGAAAGCGTACCGCCTTCGATTCCCGCCACCCGTAGGCCGAACGGACAATCCCGCTTCTCCCAGACCTACGCGGTCAGGCTCATGCGGCAGGCATCCCATTGATAACGAGACGCTTTCTGTTGCGGTGTAGGTGAGCACCTACAGCAACGTGTGACAAATGTTCTTGGCGTAATTGGCGGTGTCGATGCGATGGCTCCAGAATCTGTATTCGCTGGGCAAATCTTGAGATTGCGCACGATGAGCTGTCGGCTACCGATTCTGGCGCGAGATGCCGGTTGTGATCCCCCGCAGCGCTCGAGCACTGCAGTCCATCGACGCAGTCTTGACACCATACCGACCAGTTGGTATGGTGCGCCCATGGACCGGGGAACCACGCTACAGACTCCAAAGGCAAAGCTGCTGGATGCAGCCCTCGCACTGATCCGCGAGAAGGGCTACTCATCGACCTCGGTCGATGAACTCTGTAAGCAGGCCGGAGTCACCAAGGGCGCATTCTTCCATTACTTCAAGAGTAAGGACGCGCTAGCGGTTGCGGCAGCGAATCACTGGTCCGAGACCACGGGGGCTTTTTTCGAGACCGCGCCGTACCACAAGCACGGCGACCCTCTCGATCGGGTCCTCGGCTACCTCGATTTCCGCAAGGCGATCCTCAAGGGGGAGATCGCGGAATTCACCTGTCTCGCTGGAATGATGGTGCAGGAGATCTATGGCACCCACCCCGACATCCGCGAGGCGTGCGAGGCGAGCATCAGCGGGCACGCTGCCAGGATTGAAGCGGACATCGCCGAGGCCATGAAGCGCCATCGGATTCGCGGCCCCTGGACTGCAGAGAGTCTGGCGCTGCATACGCAAGCGGTCATTCAAGGCGCCTTCATTTTGGCCAAGGCCAGGGGCAGCGCCGCTATCGCAGCCGCGAGCATCGATCACCTGCGCCGCTATATCGAACTGCTGTTTCAACCCGCAAGACGCAAGACAAAGGAGACGTCATGAGCGCCAACAATACCTATCTCGCTGTGTTCCTGGGCAGTAAAACCAGTCCGCGACGAGCGGCCTGGGACTCGCTTTCAGAGGGTGATCGCCGCAAGAAGGAACGGGAAGGCATGGCAGCCTGGAAGGGCTGGGCGGAAAAACATCAGGCAGCCATCCTCACCATGGGTGGACCACTGGGCAAGACCAAAAAGGTCTCGCCACGCGGTATTGAGGATACAAGCAATGAATTAGGCGCCTTTACAGTCGTGCGCGCGGACTCGCACGAGGCCGCCGCCAGACTCTTCGAGAAGCATCCACACTTTGCCATTTTCCCTGGCGAGTCCATCGAGATCATGCCGGTATTGCCCATACCGGGCGCTTAGTGGACACAGTGCGAGCGGAGTGATCTGGATCGTAGACCCCGCCCACACGCCTTGCGGCATCGAGCGGTGGTTTCGAAACCCGCAGAACGCGAAACACGAGGAGAACTGACTATGCCTAACACCGTGCGACTCCATCGAGTCTTGGCCACGAATCCCGAAAAGGTCTATCGCGCTTTCATTGAGCCAGACGCGATGGCCAAGTGGCTCCCGCCGAATGGTTTCACCTGCACCGTGCATCACATGGAGCCAAAGACGCATGGCTCCTACAGGATGTCGTTTCGGAATTTCACCACTGGCCAAAGCCACTCCTTTGGTGGAAAGTATGTTGAGCTCGTCGCCAACGAGCGCTTGCGCTACACCGACAAGTTCGAGGACCCGAACTTGCCCGGTGAGATTCAGGTGACGGTGACGCTGAAGAAGGTCTCGTTCGGCACGGAAGTCAACATCGTGCAGGAAGGCCTCCCGGATGCCATCCCGGTCGAGGCCTGTTACCTGGGCTGGCAGGAGTCGCTGCGAAACCTGGCCAAGCTCGTCGAGCCTGAGATCAAGCAGTAGCAAGCCATTCCGGCCTCGGCAATTCACCCGGAACGCGCCACACCTAAAGGATAACGACCATGCGCTTCATAGTCTTTGTAAAGGCCACCCCGACATCCGAGACCGGCGCGATGCCGAGCCAGGCATTGGTCGCGGCCATGGGCAAGTACAACCAGGAACTCATCGGCGCGGGCGTCATGCAGGACGGCGGAGGCCTCCAACCGTCGTCTAAAGGCGCTCGTGTTTCATTCTCCGGGAAGGACCGCATGGTGCACCGGGGTCCTTTCTCAAACACCGCGGAACTGGTGTCGGGCTACTGGATCTGGAAATGCGCGTCGCTGGACGAAGCGATCAGCTGGGTGAAGCGCGCACCCAACCCCATGCCGGAGAGCTCTGATATCGAAATCCGCCAGCTCTACGAGATGGAGGATTTCGCGCCGCCAAAGAAATGAGCGCGTCGGTGACCGCCCGCTAGCGGCCACGACGGGATCGCCCCCGCCTCGCCTACTGGCTCGCCGCTGGTTGGAACGCCGGATCGCCCATTTGCCACAGGGCGAACGCCCACATGTCAGCCCGCAGCTGCTCGCGCTGCGAGCGATTTGAACCGAAGCCGTGGCCGGCGTCGTAGTCGATGCGGAGCAACACCGGTCGGCCACTGTTTGTGGCCGCCTGCACCCGCGCAGCCATCTTCATCATGTGCCACGGCGCGACGCGCGGATCGTTCGCGCCAGTCACGAACATGACAGCAGGATAGGCGACGCCATCGTGCACATGCGCATAGGTGCTCATCGCATAGAGGCCGTGGAAGCCCTCTTCCGTACTGACCGAACCAAACTCGGGTGTGTTGGGCGGGCCGTTGGGTTCAGTCTCCATGCGCAGCGCATCGGACATTCCCACTTCATCGAGAATCACCCGGTAAAGATCCGGCCGCATCGTCATGGCACCCCCGACCGTGATGCCGCCCGCGCTGCCGCCCGTGGCCCCGAGCAGGGCCGCGGACGTATAGCCCTGGTCTATCAGATACTGGCTGCAGGCGATAAAATCCAGGACGGTGTTCGGCTTGGTGCGCATCATGCCGCCGCGATGCCAGTCTTCGCCCAACTCACCGCCGCCGCGCACGTGCGCGATGGCCCAGATCCCGCCACGCTCGATCCAGGCGACGGACGAGGGGCGGAAGCCTGCATCCACTACGACGCCGTAGCTGCCGTAACCCTCGATGATGGCCGGATGTGATCCATCGAGCCTGGTGCCCTTGCGGTAAAGGATCGACAGCGGCACCCGCGTACCGTCATAGCTCGTGACCATGACTTCCTGCGATTCGAGCTGCGAAGTATCGATACTGGACGCCGGCAGCAAGCCGGTATTAATCGTCGAGTTACTCGACGGATCGTAAGCATAGAGCTGCGCCGGCTGGGTCCAGCCCTGCATGTCGAACAGCGCCCCCGGCCGCGAGGGGTCGGTGACTGGCCCGTAGAGATTTCCTTCGAAGGGCAGCGGAACGGCTTCCCTGTGCGCACCGTCCAGGCTGCTACGCATCAGCCGCGAGACCGCTCCGTCACGCTCGCGATAATAGAGCCCATCGCTGGCAAGGTCGAAATCGGTAATCACCGCCTTCCCCTCCGCCACGACAACGCGCGGATGGAGCACGTCCGGCTGGGCAAGCGAGGTCGCAAGAATCTGGAAATGCGGAGCACCCCGTTGCGACAGGAAGTAAAGCGTATCGCCATGCAGCATGAACTGCGTGACACCATCTCCCACCGACGCGAGCTTTCGCCACGGCGTTGCGGCACCATTGATCTTCGCTGTGGGTGCGACGTGGAGCGTCGCCGGGGCAGCGTCCATGTTGTGATTGGCAACCGCCACAAAATAGGGAGATTGCGCCGAGCCAACCAGGTAAGTGCCCTGCCCGTCAGGTACTTCGACTGCTTTGGCGACGCCCCGGCCGAACACGACGGCATCCTGATCGCCATCTGGGTGTACACCAACCGCGTGCAGGTAGGTGCGCGCGTTGTACATCGTTTCAGCAGCCGGAGTCTGTGGCGTCGGCTGCGCGTACCGCAGGTAATAAAAGGAGTGATTGTCCTGTCGCCATGCAATCACGCTGTTATTGGTGCGCGTGATCGACTCGTCCAGCACCTTGCCGCTCTCAACCTCGATCAGGTGCAGCGTACTGGCTTCCGAGCCGCCGGCAGACAGTCCGTAAGCCACCAGGCGGCCGTCCCACGACGGCGTGTAGTAGTCGAGCGCGTAGTGGGTCGCCGGATCCGTCGCCAGCTTGGCCGGATCAATCAACAGACGCTCCTCGCCCTTAAGCCCGTCGCGGTACATGAGCTTGGGCTGCTGTGCACCCGGTTCCACGAGTTCGTAGAAATAACGCTGGCCCCGCAGGATGAAGCCGCCGCGCTGGGTATCGGCGTTGGCGAGCGCGTGTATGCGCTCCAGCAATGCGCCGCGGCTGGGCAGTTTGTCGAGCACGGCGCGCGTGTACCCCGCCTGGGCGCGCATCCAGCCCTGCACCAGCGGATCCTGCAGGTTCTCGAGATAGCGGTAGTTGTCCGTAAACGGCGTGCCAAAATAGGTGTCCGTGATCGGCTTCACGGCCGTCACGGGCGGCGCGTCAGCCGCACCCGTCAACGTGGCGGCGAAACTGAGGCTCAGGGCCAGACAGGCCGCGCGGCTCGAGGGCCCGACGTTTCGAATCGGCATGGGAGGATTCCCCCTTGTCATGGTTCTACCGAAGTGTAACGCGGAATTCGCTGTTGTTGAAACGGCCGCCGTGCTGGCAGCAGCATTGCTTGGTATCCTGATTGCCGGTCGGGAAGCACTGGGACAATTGCAAGACGCGATGCCGCTGATTCCCTTACCCGATACCAGAGCATGATCAGGCACAGGAAGTCATTGCCATGGAGGATACGGCCGGATGTGCATTGTGCTTCCCGCTTGCCCACGCGCTGACGGACTCCGGCCAACAGGACACTGCCAATCGCTTTCTGCGCGCCCGGTTCGATGCCGGCTCCGGCCTTCTTCAGGCCTGGCTTGCTGACGGGTCCGCCTTCCTGATCAATGCGTCTGCCCGAGCGACGGGCGCCTCCAGGACGTGCGGCACATCCGACCAGCTGTTGCGCAAGGCCCGGACGGAAAGAATCCAGGATAGGTTATCGTCGATCCCACAAGTCTCGGAGGATAACTATGTCGCGGTCCCGATGGTTCAGTTCCGTGGCTCTTGGTTTTTTGGCCATTGCGGGTGGGAACGGCTTTGCCGCTGGGGTACCGCCCGCTGAGCCGGCGCGAATGTACCTGCACAAGGACTGGCGAGTGCAGTCATCGTGCCAGGTCAAAGCCATGGGTGAGGAGATATCCGTCCCAGGGTTTGACGCCAGGAGTTGGCACCGGGCGGACATTCCGGCCACGGTGGTGGCGGCCCTGGTGGCAGACAAGACGTATCCCGATCCGAACTATGGCACCAACCTGCAGTCAATTCCGGGGATGAACTATTCGAAAGAATCCTATTTTGGCATTCAGGACATGCCGGCGGGAAGCCCGTTTCGTTGCTCGTGGTGGTACCGCACTGAGTTCACACTGCCGGTAAATCCGGAGCTGAAGACCGAGTGGCTCCATTTTTTGGGGATCAACTACCGCGCAAATATCTGGATTAACGGCCACCTGATCGCGGACAACACAC
The DNA here is from genome assembly GCA_035261025.1 of Steroidobacteraceae bacterium. GTDB lineage: Bacteria > Pseudomonadota > Gammaproteobacteria > Steroidobacterales > Steroidobacteraceae > FEN-1191. The sequence goes on from DATFUG010000144.1 coordinate 8,320, forward strand.
ATGTAGCCGGAACTTACCGCACGTACGAATTTGATGTCACGAAAGTACTGCGAAACGACAAACCCAATGCAATGGCATTGGAAATAGCTGCGCCAGGAAAAGGCGATCTGGGAATCACCTGGGTGGACTGGAATCCCACGCCCCCGGACAAGAACATGGGGATCTGGAAAGAGGTTTTTCTGACGCGAAGCGGGCCGGTGTCCGTGCGAGATCCGTTCGTGTTATCCAGATTCGACGCCGACTATCACGCGGTGGCACTGACCATAGCCACTGATCTGCGAAACGTCTCCAGCCGCGCAGTTCACGGCATCCTGCGTGCCGAGATAGAAGGCATCACGGTCAGTCAACCCGTGACGCTTGCCCCGGGCGAGTCGAAAACAGTCTCCTTCGCGCCTGAGAATTTTGCCGAATTGAGGCTGGAACACCCCCGCGTATGGTGGCCCTATACCATGGGCCGGCCGAACATGTACGACGCTACGGTCTCATTTGCCATCGGGAACCAGACCAGCGATTCGACCAGGTTCGCCTTTGGCATTCGCGAGGTCACCTCCGAGTTGACACCGGAAGGGCGTCGACTATTTAGAATCAACGGCCGCAGGATACTCATCCGCGGAGCGGCATGGACGCCCGATTTCCTCTTTCGCTGGTCGTCCGCCAAACTGGATGCCGATCTCGCGTACGCAAGGGACCTGGGGCTCAATACGATCCGGCTAGAAGGCCGATTGGATCGCGAGGAGTTTTTCGAGAAGACGGACCGCCTCGGACTTCTTGTGATGCCAGGCTGGACCTGTTGCGACGCATGGGAGCAGTGGCAGGATTGGCAGACGGAGCAACATGCAGTGGCCGAGGAATCCCTGGCAAGTCAGGTCCGGATTCTTCGTAAACATCCCAGCGTGTTTGTGTGGCTCAACGGAAGTGATAATCCGCCTCCGGCGGACGTGGAGAAATCCTATCTGGATATCCTAAGCCGCCTGCGGTGGCCCAATCCTGTGCTTTCCTCTGCGAGTGGCCAGGCGAGCACCCTTAGCGGAAAGTCCGGCGTAAAAATGACCGGGCCGTACGAGTATGTGCCGCCGATGTATTGGACGGCTGACACCCAGGCGGGCGGCGCCTTTGGCTACAATACAGAGACCAGCCCGGGGCCTGCTATTCCGGCCCGCGGTAGCCTGGAACGCTTCATTCCCAAGGAGCACCTGTGGCCCATAGACGACGTGTGGAATTTTCACGCCGGAGGGGGCCACTTTACGACCACAAACGTCTTTACGGATGCCTTGAACCGGCGCTACGGCCCAGCGACTTCCCTGGATGACTTTTTGCGCAAGTCGCAAGCGATCAGCTACGACGGTGAACGCGCGATGTTCGAGGCCTATTCGCGCAACAGGTATTCATCGACAGGCGTCATTCAGTGGCTGATGAACAACGCATGGCCCTCCCTCATCTGGCATCTCTACGACTACTATCTGGTCCCGACCGGTGGATACTTCGGCACAAAGAAGGCTTGCGAGCCCGTCCATGTGCAGTATTCCTACGATGACAACTCCGTCGTGGTGGTGAATAACACCGACAGGCCACTAAATGACGTGAGAATAAGCGCCACAACATACAACCTGGACGCATCCGCAAAGACAGCAAAAGAGTTGACCCTCAATCTCCTGCCGGACAGCAGCGTCAAGGCTTTTGCCTTGCCACCCACGGATGGCCTCACCAAGACCTACTTTCTACGCCTCTCACTCCGGGAAGCCGGCGGAAAGCCGCTGAGCGACAATTTTTACTGGCTGTCGACGAAGCCGGACACCATGGCGTGGGAAAAGAGCGATTGGGCATACACACCACAGAAAGACTTCGGGGATCTGACTGGATTAGAGACTCTACCGCGAGTAAATATCGACACTGCGGTGACGACGTCATCGAGCGCCGGCAAGGCCGCTCTGCTGGTGAGGGTGAGGAATCCGAGTCTTAGCGTCGCCTTAATGGTTCATCTACGGCTTGTTCGTGGCAAGGGTGGCGAGGAGGTCGTGCCAATTCTCTGGGAAGACAATTACTTTTCCATGCTTCCAGGCGAGGAACGCTCAGTAACCGCAACCTACGACGTTTCTGCATTGCGCGGAATGGATCCCGATCTTGACGTTGACGGATTCAATGTTGTGAGCAACAGCCATCACATCAATGCGGAGGTTGCAGCTAACGAACGGCGTCAATGGCAAGCTCCTCGCTAGGTCGCGACAGATCGTCCTGGAAACGCGGCATCCAACGCCTCAAGGTCTCGCGGCGTGAGGTCAATCGAAAGCGCCGCAGCGTTTTCCCTGACGTGTGCCGGAGACCCGGATTCGGGAATCGCGATAACGCTTCCGCTGCGAATTGCCCACGATAGCGCAACCGCCGCGGCCGAGCATCCGTGGGTCGTGCCAACCCGCGCCAGCGTGGAGTCGGCTACTACGAGGCGATTGTCGCCGCCCAGCGGAGAGTACGCCATGACCGGCACGTTATGCTGCTTGCACCACGGAAGAAGATCGCGCTCGATGCCACGGTTATTGAGACTGTAGGCCACTTGATTGGTGGCGCAGCGATGGCCGTCTGGAACGCGGAAAAGATCCTCCATCTGGCCGACGTTGAAATTGGATACACCCCAGGCGCGAATTCTCCCCGCCGCGCGCAGTTGTTCAAATGCCACCACCATGGCGGCGAATTGCGCGCTGGGAGGCGGCCAATGCATTAAATAGAGATCCAGATACTCGCTGCCGAGTCGGGCGAGGCTTGCCGCACAAGCACGCGTGATGCCGTCGCCAGACACTTCATCACCCTCTACCTTGGAGACCAGGAATATGCGGTCGCGCCGGCCGGCAATCACGTGACTGAGAAACTGCTCGGACCGGCCGCTGCCGTAGTTTCCCGAAGTATCGATCAACGTCATGCCGAGCGAGATTCCAGTTTGCAGCGCTTCTTCCTCGACAGCTTGCGGATGCCTCCCCTGACCGAGGTGCCAGCAGCCTTGACCGAGCGGCGGGACGGTGGTGCCGTCTGGAAGTCTTACCGTGCGCCCACCGGACTTCGGCGCTGCGCCAGTATTAGGAACCTGCGCAGCGGCTGGCGCCGCAAGTATTGTATTCAAGGCGGGCAACGACAGACTGAAGGCGGCACAACGCGCACAAAACTGACGTCGGCTGAGCAAATGTTTGTTCATGGTGTCATCTCCATCGAGCTAGATAATTCTAATCGGCTGAAGGCGTTATGCCGATGATGCTTCCCGCTCCGCGCTGTGGCTGCGGCTCCTGCGACTGCGCGAAAGGGAGCAGTACACCGCCGCCTTGGACCTGAGAATCGCGCGCGATACCCAATTCAAACCTATTGCTGCCCTATGCCCGCTTTTGGGCGGCCAATTTGGCCAGGCGACCATCAACCATCTGGAAGTCCACGCAGATGAAGATTCAATGCCCATACTCGGGAGCAGCGGTCCCATCAGACCACTGGCTTACCGGAACGAGAAATACGGTTACTCCGCCCGGTGCGTCCTCCGATCCCAGAACCGGAGAGCCCGGAAGGCCCGCGCCCCAGGTTGCAGGGTTTGTCAGAGGAAGGAAGAACATCACATGGGGGTGCCAGTGCCCGTCGTGGTCATTCAGGTACGCCTGCTTTGACATCATGTAACACATCGCGCCGATTTCCGGCGTCGGCAATTCCTTCCTTTCGAGGGCAAACTTGATGTCCTGGTGCATCTGAAATCTGGATCGTCCAGCCAATGCCCATTCGGTCTTCTTAATAATCTGAGGAAGATAGGATCGTACCGCCGGCGGGTTAAAACAGATGGGGGCCCGCAGCTTAGGGTTCCAGAATTCGGGATCGTCGAGTCCGGCGGCCCAGGATCGCTGGACCATGCACACAAAACTGTTCGTACCCTTGACCACCGATTCGTAACCATGTCGCCCGAGCACCATGACGTCAGCATCCTGCGAGATGGATTTTGAAGCGGCGCTTCGCGCCAGGGCAATTTCGGCTTGTCGCTCCATCAGGTATTGGTCAAGCGGAGCCATGCTTGGATATGTTGTCTTGGCGTCCTGCGCTTGAGCAGCGAACACCGTTGCAAGCATGGCAAGGATCGCGAGGCTTGAATACAGATTCGCCCTGACCAAAAATGACTTCACTGGCGCAATATCCGTCCTGTCGATCACCAATTTCGATCCTCCCTTCGAGACTGAGTTGCTCCGTCTACTACTTAGGAATCGGCGCGTCAACCTCGACCACGTCGTTTCTGCTCCCGAAGTGCTTGGTCAGCGGACCATCATCTCGGACACCAGCGGCCACATTTGACAAGGATTCCATCCGCATGGATGCAATTGATTGAATTGAACCATTGAATTGGATGGTCGCCAAGGGTGAAATTGAACCACCGCACGCGGGTTTCAGTCCAGGGGCAGAAGCGAGCTAAGCCGCTGAATTGTTGATGAATACATCCGCCCCGAACGCGGGGAAGTCCTTCGGAAACAGCGCCCGCGCTCACCCCCATATCAGCGACGCCGCAGGCGATAGAAGCCGTAACCGCAAGCGTTGACCAGAGCGAAGGTTCCCAGGATTTTCACCGCGAAGGCACCTGGACTCTTCACATCGACGAACGGGTAGGCATTGAGAACCAGCACGAAAAGTATCGCGACGACTCCGCAAGCACAGGCGGCCGCAGTCCACCGCGGCAGGCGTTCGCGCACCGCCGTCGCACCGCAGATGGGAATGAGAAACATCGCGAGATAGGCCAGCGCATAAAACTCCGAGCTTGCGTCATTAAGCACAACGAAGGCCTCTGCCGTGTGCACGCCCGCGCTGCCCAGCACCACCATGGTGGCAATGACGGCACTTGTCACGTAGATGGAGTTCGTCGGCGTCCGGTAGCGGGGATGAAGACGGGTGAACCAGGTCGGGATCAGGTGGTCCCAACCGGCAGTCATGGGCAGGCGCGTGGCGCCGGTAAAGAGAAAGCTGGCGGCTCCAAGGATCCTGATCTGCAGCAGCAGGATCGCCACCTTGCCGAGCAGAGCAGCGGTGCCGCCCTCGCCGAAAGCCAGGCTGAGGGCCTGGGGGATCGGAGCCACGTAGTTGATCGCCGTACCGGCGTGCAATTCGTGCAGGCTCACCACGGAGGCCGTGCCCAGCACGAACATCGACAGTATGATCGGTGTGGCCAAAACCACGGATCGCCCGATCGCGCTGCTGGCGGCCTTCGTCTCGCCGGCCATGATCGCGATGTATTCAAGACCAGCGGCGGCGAACAGCACCTGCCCAAGCAGCGACAGCGACGTGAGATCGGTAGGCGGCAGGCGCAGTGCGAATGGGGCGTAATGCAGAGGTGCGCCGTGGAGCCACACCCAGAGCGGTGCGAAAAGCAGCAGCACGAAGGCAAGAATGATCGCAGCGCCGCTCACATTGTGAATCCACTTGCCCAGACCCAGGCCGCGAACACCGGTCGCAGTAAGCAGGGCTACGATGCCAAACAGCAATGCGTAGACGAACATGCGGTTCTCGGGCAGGCCCGCAGCAGCCGGTCCAATCATGTAGGCCATTTCGCTCGGAATCTGGAAAAGAATTGTCGCTATTGAGCTGAGCGCGTAGGCCCAGATGTTCCACGCCGTCATGAACCCGATACCGTCGCCGAAGGAACGGCGGGTCCATTCGTAGAGGCCACCCTCCAGGGGCATTTCCCGGTTCAGGTAATAGGTCGCGATGGCCATGGGTGCGTAGAAAAACGCGAAAGCCAGAAGCCAGATGAGGAACTGCGCCTGGCCGACACCGGCCGCGATGCCAACCCAGGAGCTGCCCACGACCGTGAGCACTTGGGCCAGTACCAAGTCGCGCAGACCTAGCTGACGCTTGAGGTAGTGATCGGCGGCTACGCTCCCCGCAGAATCCGTGAGGCTCAAATCATGGTCCGCGCCCTTACCCACGGACCGCTCCGTTGAGATTTGACCGCATCAAATTCTTGACTTGAATTAATGCACCGCACCCCAGCGCCACACCTTGCCGACAGCCGCTGCACCGGGCTTGCGCGTCGCGGCAGGGGTCAACGTCGCCGGAATGGGCACGATGAGCACCTTGTCCTGCCCTGCGAGGAAGAGGATGGTTCCGTCCATGCTGACCGCCGCCTGCGGACGGGTGTTGCAGACGATAGTGTCGTTGATGCAGGTCGGATAATCGGCTATCTCGAAATAGCCCAGGATCGGCAACGGAACATCGCCGAGGGCGTTCGTGGTGTCGTAGACGTAGACGCGCGGCAGGTTGCCAGCGACAGGTTGGTTCACATCATCGTTTCTGACACTCATTGCGTAGGCCCGATCGCCCGCGGGCGCGATGGCTGTTGCAAGCGCCGTAGACAAGGATGACGGCGTGCCATAGGCCGGCGTCGTGATCTTGCCCACAATGCCAAATTGCGCGTCCAGCACACCGTAGAACGAGGTCAACATGCGCCCACCGTCATTCGATAGGGCCGTGAAGGCGGCGCCGCCGACGTCGCCCGAGTACTGCCACGTGCCGTCGCTGATGTCCATGTAGCTCCGTATGTAAGTCTGGTCCAGGGGGCCACCGACCAATCGCTCGCCGTCACGGGAAATGGCAGATGCCATGCCTTCGACCGGTGACAGCGGATAGCCTTGTGCGTCGCGCCAGGTCGTCAGCGTCAGTGTCGCTGGATCGATCGTTGCGACGCGCGCACTCAATGGGGCTGTGCAGCTTGCGGACGTGGCGTCGTTGGCAATCCACGCGCGGTCGCGATCGTCGATCACCATGCCACTCCAGGGGTAGTTTTCGCGGCGCTGCAGGCAGTCGTAGGTCGCGCTCGCCAGCGCGGTGAAGTTATCGCCGTCCAGCCGCTGCATCGTCGCCCGGCCCGAAGCCACCAGCAGGCTGCCATCGTGAATGATGGCAGCCCCATTGACGTCGGCCACCGGCACCACATCGACCTGCCAGGTGCCGCCGACGTTTCGCAGGCGCTGCAGGGTGCCGGTGTCATACAGCAGGACATAGACGGTATCACGACGTTCATCGAGCAGCAGCTGCGACTTGTATCCGGCAAGTGTGATCGCGGTATATGCGCTCGCCGCTGGCGCGTGCGCGACGATCGCGCGTGCCGCGGTCGCACCGCTGGCTGCGTTGCTCAGGGACACGGTGTGCGTTCCCGCCGCGGGCGCTGTCAAGTCGATATATAGTTTGCGATCGCTTACGCGCGTAACACCGGCAACCGTGGCCCCAGACACTGAGACCCGCTGCAGCAGGTTGGTCACGGCGCCGTAGCCGCGACCGGTAACTGTTATGCGGCCCGGTGCACCGGCCGGGATCACGGCCGGGCCAATGCCCGTCACCTCGGGCCACGCCGGCGTCACGCGCATTTTGATCGCGAGCGGCGTGATGGAACTGCCCGGCACGCTGACGGTGATCGTGGCAGGGTACTCCCGGAAATTCTCGGCCGCCATGAGCCACGCGAGGTCGATCGCATAAGAGAGAGTGCCGGAGGTTGTCCCTGCAGACGTCACCGTTAACCAGGGCGAGTCGCTGCTGGCGGTCCAATTTGCAGCGCCACCACTTGCGAGAACGATGGGCACGCTACCGCCCAACTGTGCGGCGCTGGTCTCTGCATCGACGACCTTGGCGATGTCCGGGACGGCGACGAGCCCAGGTCCCACTGTCAACGCCGTGTAGACATCCGTGTGCTGCGCGCTCGGATAGATTGGCGGCACGGTGCTCGGTGCAGGCTGCTCCCAGACATGCACCGTTGCGTAGTAAGCCCCCGCGGAAAGGCTCGCGGCGTCGGCCGTTACTGAATAGCCGCCCGGACTTGCCACCACGCTCAACCAGCCAGTGGGTAATCCGGTGGGGTATTCGATGTTCGGAACAGCGAGCCCAGGCAGCCACGTCGACTGATTGACGGTCAATTGCTGCGTAGGTGCCGCCGCGCCCTCGCTGGCCACGAACTGCAGGTTGGCCGGCGTCGTGCTGATCGCCTGCTGGCCACCCGGTGGAGGCGTGGATACAAAGCTGATGGGCACTTGCACCGTGCTGCCCGCAGAACCGCGCAGCACCACGGAAGTGGTCCAGGTACCAACTGGCAAGGAGTGAATCGCCAGCTGCAGTCCGCTGGCGGTCACACCCTGCACCTGCACCCAATCAGCCGGCGGTATCGACACGCTGAAACCGCTCTCGCCTTCGCCCGGCTGCACGGTGAGCGCTACGACTGGAAATGTACCGCTCTCGGCAGTGACACTGACTATGGCTGGCGTGGTCGCTACCGACTGCCGGATGTGGATGCTGAAATTGACGTACACGGGCGTGCCGCCGATGTGCTGGTTGCACGCGGAATCGGCACACGCATGAAACGCGATCTGACCTGTATAGTTGCCAGCGGCGAGTCCCGCGTTCGGACGAATCGTCGCCACGGCCTGCGTCGGGGTAATCGTCAGCGGTACGTTCGAGTCGATGGCGCTGACCGAGCCCTGCGTCCCTATCAACACGATGATGTAGACAGTGCCGGGGTAGGACCCGGAAAGCGTGGCCGTGACCACCTGCTGAGGAGGCGCGTCGCTGGAGTAGTAATCCCAGGCGAGACTGTTGGTGTCGAGGTGGACGGACAGCTTATTGCCGGAGCTATCGCCACCACCGCCGCAAGCGACCAGCAGCAATGTACACAGCAAGAACAAGCGACGGATCAACAGCGCGCGGAGTGTGCTCTTCATGGCTTTTCCCCCATCCCCAGGCCACTACAGTGGCAGCACCCAGCAATGACAGCAAGAATAGATGTGTTAAATGGTAGTCAGGGCTGGAATTGAACCACCGACACGCGGATTTTCAGATCGACCGTAGGCGTGCCGTACCGTCGCCCGTCGTGTTGTATCAGTCGGTTACGTCGCTTCAAATTACGCCGTAGACGAGCTGAGACGACGGTAAGTGACGGTGAATCGGGCACGAGAATGGGCACTACGCGCCTGTCGTGTCGTGTCCGGCCTAAGGCGCCCGACCCGTCAGTCGACCGCGGTTCAGGTCCTGATCGACCCACGTGGCACGCCTGCCGCCGCTGAGGCCGATCAAGAGCGGTCGCACACAGCATGGGGTGCGCCCTTGGGTCCGCCAACTATTACTTGTCCGATCTCTCTCGGCTCTCATCGTTGTGAAGCATAAGCGTCCGAGCTGGGCACCCTAGGTTTGCGCGTACTCGCATCGCTTCATCGGACTGGAAGCGGAAAGTGGTGTACGTTCCGCTTGGAGCCCGGATGGACCCTTCGCCGCCAAGGAGTCTCGCCGCCGAGGGTAGCGGCTGTCCCCTTCAATCTCTGCCGGTTGTGCCAAGACGACAATC
>DATFUG010000145.1:0-8831 GCA_035261025.1 Steroidobacteraceae bacterium
ATCGTCCGGCAGCTGATCGCAGATTTTCCGGCACTGGAGTTTGTGCTCAATGGCGGACTGCGCACCGTCGGGGAGGTGACAGAGGCCCTGTCCTGGTGCGCCGGTGCGATGCTGGGCCGCGAGGCCTACCATCGGCCCTACATCCTCAGCGAGCTGCATGTGCAGCTGTACGCCGACAGCTGGCGACGCCCGTCCGAGGAGGAGATACTCGAACGAATGGCCGTCTACGCAGGGCGCGAGCTGGCGGCCGGCGAGCCGCTGGCTGCCATCACGCGCCACATGTTTGGCCTTTATTCGGGGCGGCCGGGCGCACGGGAATTTCGCCAGCGACTCTCACAGGGCGTCCGCCAGCCGGGCGTGGGCGCGGCACTGCTGCGAGCTATCGCCCGATGACATGGTCAGGGGACAGGGCTCGCGTATAATCCTGACAGGCCGGCCCCATCTTATGTGAACTCATAGGGGCCCGGATAGCGCCTGCCCTGGTGGCTGGACAGGGGAAACATGGTCAAGGATATCGAACTCGCCATCCTGTTTGCCGACGTGGTTGGCTCGACCCGGCTGTTTGACGGTCTGGGCGACCAGCGGGCCCGCGCCATGGTGGCCATCTGCATCGACGTCATGCGCACGGCTACGGAGCAGCACCACGGCGCCGTGATCAAGACCATTGGCGATGAGATCATGGCCACGTTTCCGACGGCGGACGATGCGCTCAATGCGGCCGGCCAGATGCAGAAGCAGATTACTGCCCACGCGGAACTCAAAGTCGAGGGCCAACCGGTCGCGATTCGCATCGGGTGCCACTTCGGGCCGGTGGTGCTCGAGGCCCGGGACGTCTTCGGCGCCAGCGTCCACACGGCCAATCGCATGACCAGCCAGGCCAAGGCCGGGCAGATCATCACGACTTCAGCCACGGTCGAGCGCCTGTCGCCCGAGTGGCGCGCCTCGGTGCGGCAGATCGATATCGCTACGATCCGCGGCCAGGGTGGGGAAGTGGCCCTCTACGAGGTGCTGTGGCAGACCGACGACGTGACCAGCATGCTGCCGGCCTTCGCCCTACCGTCGCACGACCAGCGACGCACTCTGCGGCTGCGCGTCCGGTCCGGCGATCGTGAGGTGATCTGCGATCAGCTGCATCCGCACGTTAATATCGGCCGGGCGGACGAGAGCGACCTGATTGTGCGCGGCAACCTGATCTCGCGGCTACACGCCCGCATCGAGTTCAACCGCAATCGCTTCCTGCTCACCGACCAGAGCACCAATGGCACTTTCGTGCAGATCATGGGTCAGGAAGAGGCCTTCGTGCGGCGCGACAGCATGCCCATCAAGGGCGAAGGCATGATTGGCCTGGGGCGCGTCCCGGACGTCGATTCGCCGCAGACCATCCGCTTCGTCTGCGAAGAAGCCTGAGGGCGAGTCCCTCAGGCCTCCAGGCGTCGCTCGATTCCGTCGAGTTCTGCAAACAGCGCCGCCGGCGTGTGCTCACCAAAGGTGCGCAGGTAGGCGCGGATCTCGGCCAGCTCGCGGCGCAAAGCCGCGGGCGGCACCGTCGTCAGCTCGTCAAGCACCGAGCGCTCAATGTCCAGTCCGGTGATGTTGATGTCCTGGGGTTGCGGCAGCAGACCGATGGCACTGTCCTGCGCAGCGCTCCGTCCCGCGCAGCGCTCGAGCATCCAGGCGAGTACGCGCAGGTTTTCGCCGTACCCGGGCCACAGGAATCGGCCGGCCGGGTTCTGGCGAAACCAGTTGACGTGGAAAATGCGCGGTGGATGGGCGAGGCGCTGGCCCATCTGCAGCCAATGGGCGAAGTAATCACCGAAGTTGTAGCCGGCGAAGGGCTTCATGGCCATCGGATCCCGGCGCACCAGACCGATTTCCCCGGCCGCTGCCGCGGTGGTCTCGGAGGCCACCGCTGCGGCCACCAGCACGCCGTGCGGCCAGCTGCGTGCCTCGTACACCAGTGGCGCGAGTTCGCGACGCCGCCCGCCGAATACCAGCGCCGAGAGGGGTACGCCTCGGGGATCCTCCGCCGCCGGCGTGTAGCCCGGGTTGCGTTTCGCCGCTACCGTGAAGCGTGAATTCGGGTGCGCCGCCGGGCCGCCGCCGGGCCGATACGGGCGACCCTGCCAGTCGATGGCCGGCGTGCCTTCTTTGCGGCCCTCCCACCAGGGCTCGTTGTCCCGCGTCAGGGCCACGTTGGTAAACAGCGTCTCGCGCCGGATCATCGCGTAGGCGTTGGAATTGGTCATGGTGTTCGTGCCGGGCACCACGCCAAAATATCCGGCCTCCGGATTGATAGCCCACAGGCGGCCATCGCTCCCCGGGTGCAGCCAGGCGATGTCGTCTCCCACGGTGTAGACCTTCCAGCCCGGGAGCGCGGCCGGCGGAATCAGCATCGCCAGGTTGGTCTTGCCACAGGCCGACGGAAAGGCGGCGGCAATGTAATGCGTTTCGCCGGCCGGATTCTGCAGGCCCACAATGAGCATGTGCTCGGCCAGCCAGCCCTCGCGCCGCGCCTGGTAGCTGGCAATACGCAGTGCGTGGCACTTCTTGCCCAGGAGCGCATTGCCGCCATACCCGGAGCCGAAACTCTCAATGGCGAGGTCCTGCGGGTAATGCATGATGAAGCGGCGCGCCGGATCCAGATCGCCGGTGGAGTGGAGTCCGCGCACGAAGCTCCCGTCCCTGGCGATGCGTTCGAGGGCGGGACGGCCCATGCGGGTCATCACCCCCATGTTGAGCACGACATACGCGCTGTCGGTGATTTCCACTCCACAGCGCGCATAGGCCGAATCGATCGGTCCCATGCAATAGGGCACGACGTAGAGCGTACGGCCGCGCATGCAGCCGCGGAACAGTTCGCGCATTTTCGCCCGCGCTGCCGCCGGAGCCATCCAGTTGTTGTTCGGACCGGCTTCGTCCTGGCCGGGGGTGCAGATGTAGGTCAGGTGCTCGACGCGGGCGACGTCGGTCGGAGCGGAGCGATACAGGAAGCATCCCGGAAACCGCTCGGGGTGCAGCTCGATCAACTCGCCGCGACGGGTCAGCTCATCGCGCAGCCGCCGGGCCTCCGCTTCTGAGCCGTCACACCAGTAAATCTGCTCCGGTTGTGTGAGGGCGGCGACCTCGGTGACCCAGGCGGCGACCATTGTCGGGGTTTCTGCTCCAGAAGTGAGGGTAGGGGGCCTATTCGTCATGTCGTATCCTTAGCGGCAATTCTTAGGGACCCGTAACGGCAATGTCCAGCAATCCGCCATGACCGCACTGGCCGAGGTATTCCGGCCCGCCGGCACGCTCGCGCGCGCGCTCGAGGGCTTTGTGGCGCGCCCATCGCAGCTGCGCATGGCGGAGCGCATCGCGCGTGCGCTTGCCGATCGGGAGCGACTCCTCATCGAGGCCGGCACCGGGACCGGCAAGACCTTTGCCTACCTGGTTCCGGCGCTCACCTCCGGCTTGCGCGTGCTGATCTCGACCGGGACGCGCACGCTCCAGGATCAGCTGTACAACCGCGACATCCCCTTGCTTGCCGGCGCGCTGGGCCGGCCGCTGGCGACGGCGCTGCTGAAGGGGCGGGCGAACTACCTGTGCCGGCTCAAGCTGAGCGGCAGCGCCGCGCAGGGGGCGCTATTTGCCGATGAGGAGCAGGGCCTGCTGGCTGAGATTCGCGATTGGGCCGCGCGCACGCGCAGCGGCGATCTGGCTGAGGTCGCGGCGCTCGGTGAATCGCATCCCCTGCGCGCACAGATTACCAGCACGCGCGAGAGTTGCACCGGACAGCAGTGCGCGGAGTTTTCACGCTGCCATGTCTTTGCGGCGCGGCGCGCGGCGCTAGAGGCTGAACTGGTCGTCGTCAACCATCATCTGCTGCTGGCGGATCTGGCGCTCAAGGAAGATGGCTATGGTGAATTGCTACCGGGCGTCGATGCGTTGATCCTGGACGAGGCCCACCAGGTGCCGGATCTCGCCGCGGAGTCCTTCGGCCTGAACTGCTCCAGCCGGCAGATTGAAACGTTGCTGCTCGATGCGCGCCGCGAGCTGCTGCAGCTCGAACAAAATCCTGCCGAGACCGGCCCTGTTCATGCGCGGCTCGAGCAGCCGTTCAAGCGCCTGGGCGCCGGTCTGGGCCGCCAGGAGCGCCGGGTGGCCTGGGAAGATCTGGATGCCCTCTCGCGCGAGGCTTGCCGGGAATTGTGCGCGGCACTGGGATCGTGGGCGAGTGAGCTCGAGGCCATGACGGACGCGCCGGGCGTAGCGCAATGTGCGGCGCGCGCCCGCGCACTGGCCACCGATATGGAGCAGGTCATGGGGGAGAGTGACGCCGTGGAGACGGGCGGAGCGCGCAGCGTGGCCGTCACGCTGCGGGGATTCTCACTCAGTGTCCTCCCCTACGATATTTCCGCGCGCTTTCGTGCGTTGGTTGATCAGTATCCCAGCGCGTGGATCTTCACTTCGGCGACCCTGGCGCTCGCTGGAAACTTCGAACATTTCTCCGCCCGGCTGGGCCTGAGTGATGCGGCCACGCTGTGCCTCGACAGTCCCTTCGACTACGAGCGCCAGGCCCTGCTGTACCTGCCCACCGGGCTGCCTGATCCGGCGGCCGCGAATTACACGGAAGCGGTGCTGGAGGCCGTGAGGCCGTTGCTCGATGCCAGTAATGGAGGAGCGTTCCTGCTGTTCACCAGCCACCGCGCGCTGCGCGCGGCGGCGCGGCTGTTGCGCGCGGGCGACTGGCCTGCGTCCTGGCCGCTGCTGGTGCAAAACGACGCCCCGCGCGAGCTGCTGCTCCGGCGCTTTCGCGATTCGGGTCGCGCGGTCCTGCTCGGCACGGCGAGCTTCTGGGAGGGTGTCGACGTGCAGGGCGTGGCGCTGCGCCTGGTCGTAATCGACAAGTTGCCCTTCGCGCCACCTGACGATCCGATGGTGCGGGCGCGCGTGCAGCACCTGCGGTCCCAGGGAAAGAACGCCTTTCGCGATTACCAATTGCCCGAAGCGGCCCTGGCGCTCAAGCAGGGTGTCGGGCGCCTGATCCGCAGTGAAGAGGATCGTGGCGTCGTGATGATCTGCGATCCACGGCTGCTCGGCCGGGGCTACGGGCGCGCGCTGCTCACCGTCCTGCCGCCGATGCGACCGACGCGCGAGGCGGGCGAAGCCATCGCGATGCTCACTCGCTATGCCCGCGAAGTGGCGGTGGCATGAAGCTGCTCGCGCTCGATACCGCAACCGAGTGCTGCAGCGTGGCGCTGTGGCAGGACGGCGAGGTGCAAATCCGGGAGCGCAAGGCCGAGCGCGGCCACGGCGCCCATATCCTGAACATGATCGACGAAGCGCTGGCCACGGCGGGCTGGTCGCTGGGATCGCTCGATGCGATCGCCTTCGGCCGCGGCCCGGGCGCCTTTACGGGACTGCGCCTCGCCGCAAGTCTCACGCAGGGCCTGGCTTACGCAGCCGGACTTCCGGTCATCCCGGTGTCCGACCTGCGGGCGCTGGCGCAGCAGGCATTGACCATTCCGCAGCCACCCGCGCGAACGCTGGCCTGCCTGGATGCGCGCATGGGTGAACTGTACTGGGCCGGCTTCGATTGCGTCGGGGGCTACGCCCGGGCGGCCACCGCTGAGGCCGTGGCCGGGCCCGAGGCCGTGATTGCGGCGGCACGCTTATGGCTGGATGGCCGGTCCGCCGCGGGCGCCGGGCCGGGCTACCTCGCGCACCCGCAGCTGGCGAGCGGTTTCTCACCGCCGTTGCAGCCGATACTGGCGCAGCTCGCGCCGCACGCCCGGGAAATCGCACGGCTGGCGGCGCACGATGGCCTTGCCCTGGCGGTGCCGGCCGAGCAGGCCCTACCGGTGTATCTGCGCGACAATGTGGCGCTGGTCCCGGGCCAGGCGCCGCCTATCGCCTAAGGCGCTTGCCCTGTCATGGATCTGTCATACACCATGGCTAACGTGGCGCCGCCCAGCCTTTACCCTCCGTCATGACACCGAAACACATACTCATCGTGGAAGATGAGCGGCCGATCCGCGAGATGATCGCCTTTGGCCTCAAGCGCGCCGGTTTCGAGGTACGCGAGGCGGAAGACAGCCGCACCGCGCGCTCCGCGCTTGCCGATCGGCGTCCAGACCTGATACTGATGGACTGGATGCTGCCCGACACCAGCGGCCTGGAGCTGACGCGCTCCCTCAAGCGCGAACGCGAGACGCGCGACCTGCCGATCATCATGCTCACCGCGCGCGCCGCCGAGGCTGACAAGGTGACCGGTCTCGACGGTGGTGCCGACGACTACCTGACCAAACCGTTTTCGCCGCGCGAGCTGCTGGCGCGCGTCAACGCACTGCTCCGCCGCACCGTGGGTCAGGACGAGAGCGAGGCGGTGAACCAGGGAGACCTGATGCTGGATCGCGCCGGCCACCGCGTCAGCGCCGCCGGCAAGCCCGTGGCGCTGGGACCGACTGAATACCGCCTGCTGGAATTTTTCATGTTGCACCCCGATCGTGTATACAGTCGCGAGCAGCTACTCGATCGCGTCTGGGGAGGCAATGTGTACGTGGAAGAGCGCACGATCGATGTGCACATCCGCCGGCTCCGCAAGGCGCTCGAAGGCTACGCCTGCGATCACTACGTCCAGACGGTGCGCGGTGCCGGCTACCGCTTTTCCGCGCGCGTAGTGGCTTGAGGGCAGGCCGCGGGCAGACCGACAGCCGATGAGTGCTTTCTCCTGGTGGGGTCCGCTGGCCCGTGTATCGCTGGCTGTCGGCGCCGCATTTCTTGGCGGATTGCTGATCGGGCAAGTGGCCCTCGCGGTGGCGCTGGTGCTGGCGGCGATGCTGGCCCGGCAGCTGTACATGCTGGAGCGTGTCCGGCAGTGGCTGCGGCGTGACCGGGTGGATCTGGCGCCGGATGCCGGCGGCGTCTGGGGCGAGCTCATTGGCCTGATTGGCAGGCTGTTTCGCCGCAAGCAATATCACAAGCGGCGCATGCTGCAGCTGCTGCGCGAACTGCGCAGTTCCACCGCCGCCATTGCCGATGGCGTTGTCATGCTGAACCCGGCCGCGGAGATCCTCTGGTTCAACCGGGCGGCCGCCCGTCTCCTGCACCTGCGCGGACGCACGGACATCGGCCTGCGCGTCGACAATCTGGTGCGCCGGCCAGAGTTCGTGGAATACCTTCGGTCGGGAAAATACACCATACCGGTCATCGTGCAGGCCGGCGGGCTCTCGGATCAATACCTGCATTTCCAGATCGTGCCCTACGGGGCCGGCCAGCTGCTGCTCATGGTGCGCGACGTGACCCAGCAGGCGCGCCTCGAGGAGATGCGCAAGGACTTCGTGGCCAACGCTTCGCACGAACTGCGCTCGCCCCTGACCGTGATCTCCGGGTACCTGGAGACGCTCGCGCAGGACGAGAGCGTCGATCCCAACCTGCGCGGGCCCATCGATGCGATGCGTCGTCAGGCGCTGCGCATGACGGCCATCGTGCACGATCTGCTGGAGCTCTCGCGCCTGGAGGCCGAAGAGGGCGCGCCGACCGGCGAGCCGGTCGACGTCGGCGGGTTGCTGGGGCGCCTGCGGAGCGATCTGCTGGCGCGCCTCAATCAGACGCGCGACGTGCAGATACTCGTGGACAGCTCCGACCGCCTGCTGGGCATCGAGGCACAGCTCCATTCGGCCTTCGGCAATCTGCTCGAAAACGCGGTCAAATACACGGCGGCTGACGGTACGATTGCAATGCACTGGTGGCGTGATGAACAGGGGGGGCACCTCTCCGTGCGTGACACCGGCATCGGCATCGCTGCCGCGCACATCCCGCGCCTCACCGAGCGATTCTATCGGGTGGATCCGGGCCGCAGCCGCGCCAGTGGCGGCTCGGGACTCGGGCTCGCGATCGTCAAGCATGTGCTGCAGCGGCACGGCGCCCGGTTACAGATCGAGAGTGAGGAGGGGAAGGGCAGCACTTTCAGTTGCCATTTTCCTCCGGCGCGCCTGGTGCCGGCAGGTTGACTTTGCGATACGTCTCGCATTCTGTGCCCGTCCCTGGGCTATAGTTGGGATCATTGTCTAACCGGAATTGACTCAATGGAAGCCGCTGACCTATCCCATCACACCTCCCGGCGCTTCAATGAAGATCTGGAGCGCGTTCGTGCCAAGGTATCGGCCATGGGCGGCTTTGTTGAAGAGCAACTCAGTCGCGCGCTGACGGCGCTGGTGGCCGGGGACAGCGCCCTTGGCCAATCGGTCGCGACGCAGGACTACAAGGTCAATGGGATGGAGGTGTCGATCGACGAGGAATGCAGCCGCATCCTCGCCACGCGCGCCCCAGCAGCGGGCGATCTTCGCATGATCGTCGCCACCATCAAGGCCATCACCGACCTGGAGCGCATCGGCGATGAGTGCGAGAAGATTGCACTGATCGCGGCACGGCTGGCAACCGAGGAGCGGCCTGCCGACCACTATCGTGAAGTCAAGCACATCGGGCGTGCGGCGCAATGCATGGTGCGCGATTCGCTCGACGCCTTTGCCCGCCTCGATGCCGATCTGGCCGTACGTACGGCGCGGAGCGATCGCATCGTCGACGAGGAATACGAGTCCATCCAGCGCCAATGCATCACCTTCATGATGGAAGACCCGCGCATGATTCGCCGCGCGCTGGATGTGATGTGGGTGGTGCGTTCACTGGAGCGCATCGGCGATCATGCCAAAAACGTGTGCGAATACGTCATCTACATGGTTCACGGCAAGGATGTGCGGCATCGCTCGCTCGAGCGGGTCGAGCAGGAACTCAAGAGCCAGAATCCCCGTGATTGAGCCGAGCGGCGGCGCCCGAAGCCTGACGGAATCGCT
>DATFUG010000146.1:0-2942 GCA_035261025.1 Steroidobacteraceae bacterium
AGCCCTACAGCGAGGGCGTACCGCTGAGCACCCGGAGCTTTGCGCATTTCGTGCAGGCCAACGACGCCAACCAGCTCGAAGACGTGTTCAAGCGTCACGGAGCGCGCATTGCCTGCATGCTGATTGAGCCGATCATGGGCAATTGCCTCGGCATTGCGGCCGAGCCGGAGTACCTGCGCGCCGCCCGCGCGCTGTGCGACAAGTACGGCACGATCCTGTTCATCGACGAGGTGAAAACAGGCTTCCGCGTGGCCCGCGGCGGCGTGCAGGAGCTGTACGACGTGCACGGTGACCTGTGCACCTTTGCCAAGTGCGTGGCCAATGGCTACCCCATCTCGGTATTGGCCGGGCGTGAACCCATCATGCGCAAACTCGGCCGCGGCGTGGCACATGGCGGCACCTACACGGCGCACTCCGTGGCGCTGGCGGCCGCCGAGCGTACGCTGCAGATCCTGGATGAGACCGACGCCCTCGAGCGCGTGGCGAGCTACGGCACGCGATTGCGCGCCGGCATGCGCGCGCTGCTCAGTGCGCGCGGCATCGCCCACAGCTTCGTGGGGCACCCCTCGATGAGCGGCCTGTATTTCGCCAGCCAGCCGCCGCGCAACTACCGCGACTGGAAGGGGAGCGATTATTCCTACTACGACGCCACGGCCAGGGTGCTGCACGACGAACGGATCCTCTGTGAACCCGATTCGCGCGAGCCCTGGTTCATCTGCGCGGCGCACGACGAAACCTGCCTCAGCGACACCCTGCGGGCCTTTGAGATTGCGATCGACACCACCTTGCGGGCCGGGGCGGCCACCCGCAAGGAAACGGCCTGACACGGCGCGGCAGGCACTCGGGGGGCACAAGAGCGGTGGCCACGATCGGCAGCGGCGCCCAGCGCCACGACGCGATCATCATCGGTGCCGGCCACAACGGCCTGGTCGCAGCCTGCTACCTCGCGCGCGCCGGACTGAAGGTACTGGTGCTCGAGCGGCAGCCCTACATCGGCGGGGCCGCCGTCAGCCGCCGCCTGTACGAGGATTTCACCTACTCCAACTGCTCCTACGTCTGCAGCCTGCTGCGGCCGCAGATCATGCGCACCCTGGAACTGCCGCGCTTCGGATTGCAGGTCATCCCCTACGAGGGCGGCTGCACCATGATGCGCGATGGCGGGTACTTCTCGCTCTACGACAATCACGATGCCCTGCGCCGGGAGATCTCCCGCCATTCCAGGCGCGATGCCGAGGCCTACGATCGCTACGCGCGCGACGTGCAGCGGCAGTGCAAGTTCATCAAGCCGCTGCTGCTGCGCGAGCCGCCCGATCCGACTTCCTTCAAGCCGCGCGATCTGCGGGAGCTGCTGTACCTGGCGCGCCGCTTTCACGGCCTGGGCGAGGAGCGCATGTACGACACGCTGCGCTTCTGGACCATGAGCGCGGCCGATTTTCTCGAAGAGTACTTCGAGAGCGACATCATCAAGGCGCACATGGCCGGCAGTTCCATCATCGGCACGGCGCTGGGGCCACGCTCGCCCGGCAGTGCCTACGTACTGCTGCACCACTACATGGGCGACATCGATGAGACCGTCGGCGCGTGGGGCTTCGCGCGCGGCGGCATGGGCGCGGTCAGCAAGGCACTGGGCGCGTCGCTGGAGGCCTCAGGCGGCCAGATTCGCGTCGACGCGCCGGTCGAGCAAATCCTGGTGGAAGGGGGGCGTGCGCGCGGGGTGCTGCTCGCCAGCGGGGAGCGATTGCACGCCAAGCTGGTTGTCTCCAACATGGATGTGCGACGCACCTTCCTGGAATCCATGGCCGAAGCGGACCTGCCGGCCGATTTCCTGCGCCAGGTGCGCAACTTCAAGATCCGCGGTTCCTCCGGCAAGCTGAACATTGCACTCGACGGTCTGCCGCACTTCCCGCAGCTTCCCGCCGGCTCGCCCTCGATCCGAGGCGACCTGCACGTGACGGACACCCTCGAGATGATGGAACGCGCCTACGACGACTGGAAGGAAGGGCGCTGGTCGCGCGCGCCCTATATCGACATGTTGATGCCCACCCTGATTGACCCGACGATGGCGCCGGAGGGCAAGCACTACATGTCGGTGTTCGTGCAGTACTGCCCCTACCAGCTCGCCGAGGGTCCGTGGACGGCCGAGCGCCGCCAGGCCTTTGGCGAGACCGTGCTGGGCACCATCGGTGCGTGCAGCCCCAATTTTCGCGACCTCGTCCGTCACGCCGAGATCCGCACGCCCTGGGATCTCGAGAACGAAGTGGGTCTGACCGAGGGCAACATCTTCCAGGGCGAATTGACGCTCGATCAGCTGCTGTTCAACCGCCCGATTCCCGGCTACGCGCAATATCGCGCGCCGGTGCGCGGCCTGTACATGTGCGGCTCGAGCACTCATCCGGGCGGTGGCGTCATGGGCGCCCCCGGGGCCAACGCGGCGCGCGCCATCTTGAACGATCTGGGCCGGGCGAGCGTCATCCCGTGAGCGCCGCGGCGCCCGGCAGCAGCTACGACGTCCTGGTCATTGGCGCGGGCCACAATGGCCTGGTGTGCGCGGCCTACCTGGCCAGAGCCGGGCGCAAAGTGCTGGTCCTCGAAGCCTCATCGGGCGTGGGCGGCGCCGCGGTCACGCATGAATTCATCCCCGGGTTCCGCGTCTCGAGCTGCGCTCATCTGCTGCACCTGATGCCGGAGTGGCTGGGGCGCGAGCTTAGCTTAGACCGGCACGGCCTCGAGTTTGCCGCCACCCAGCTGCCGACCGTGGCGCTCTCGCAGGAGCGCCCGCCGCTGATCCTGAGCGCCGGCGCGCAGAGCGGATTGCCCGAGCCCGACGGCTCGGCCTATCTGGAATACCGGGCCACGATGGCGCGGTTTGGCGCGACGCTGCAACCGCTCTTCGAGCGGGCGCCGCCACGGCTCGGCACGAACGCCCTTGCCGATCGGGCCGG
>DATFUG010000147.1:0-7914 GCA_035261025.1 Steroidobacteraceae bacterium
CGAGGCCGAAGTCGAATCGCTCCTGATGGCGCCCACCGTGGGCGATCCGCTCGGCAATCGCGACCGCACCATGCTCGAGGTGCTGTATGCCACGGGGCTGCGGGTCTCGGAGCTCGTCAGCCTGCGCGTCGACCAGGTCAACACCACTCAGGGCGTGCTGCGGGTGCTGGGCAAGGGCAACCGCGAGCGCCTGATTCCGCTAGGTGAAGAGGCCGTGCGCTGGCTCGTTGCTTTCCTCGGCAATCCGCGCGCCGAGATCCTGCTCGATCGCAGTACGGACTATCTGTTCCCCACGCGCCGCGGCGATCGCATGACGCGCCAGGCCTTCTGGCACATCATCAAGCGCTACGCCCGCAAGGCGAGCGTCAACCACGACCTCTCGCCCCACACGCTGCGCCATGCCTTCGCGACGCACCTGCTCAATCACGGCGCCGATCTGCGCGTGGTGCAGATGCTGCTAGGGCACAGCGACCTGTCCACCACGCAGATCTACACCCACGTCGCGCGCGAGCGCATGAAAGAGCTGCATTCCGAGCATCACCCGCGCGGCTGAAGTGCGCCCGGCAGGGCGCAGGATTCACGCCGGGACCGGCCCGCTCTGCTAAACTCCAGCCCATGCAAACCGGAAATCGTTGGCTCCCGATACTGGCCATTGCGCTGGGATCGATCGCCGTGGCGCTGGGCGCCACCCCGGTGCCTGCTCCGGTGGCTGCTCCGGCGAATGCTGCGCCCGCGCCTACGCCGCTCGAGGCCGAGCTGGCCGCCGTCGCGGCGCATATTCCCGGGGCCAAGGCGAGCGAGCTGCGCACCACGCCGGTCGCCGGGATCTACGAGTACAGCCACGGGGCCGAGCTTGTGTATGTCACCGCGGACGGCCGTTACGGTTTCGCGGGTGATCTGTACCGCATGTCCGACAAGAGCAATCTCAGCGACGCGCGCCGGCGCGAGCTGCGCCTGGCCCTGATCGGTGCCGTGCCGGAATCCTCGATGGTGGTGTTCGCGCCGACGGTGAAGACGAAATACACCATCACCGTGTTCACCGACGTTGACTGCACCTACTGCCGCGCGCTGCACAAGCAGATCGCCGAGTACAACCGACTCGGCGTGAAGGTGCGCTATCTGTTCTTCCCACGCACCGGCCCGAATACCGAGAGCTGGGCGAAGGCCGAGCAGGTCTGGTGCTCAGCCGACCGGCGCGCTGCGCTTACACAGGCCAAACTCGGCGCGGCCCTCACCGCGGCAGTGTGCAAGCCCAATCCCATCGCCGAGCAGTACGCGCTCGGCCGCGCCATCGGTCTTACCGGCACGCCCGGCATCGTCACGGACAGCGGTGATCTGTTGCCCGGTTATGCTCCGCCCGATGAGCTGGTGCAGGAGCTGCAGCAGGACGCCACGCCCGGCCCGGGCTGATCGGCTTCAGCGCTCCAGCAGCGTGAGTTTGTCAGGTTTCCCTTCCCATTCCTTGGCGTCGGCCGGCGGCGTGCCACGCTCTGAAATGACCGGCCACTGTTTTGCCAGCTCGGCATTCAGGGCCGTGAATTTTTCCTGACCCGCCGGCAATTCTTCCTCCGAAAAAATCGCCTCGACCGGACATTCCGGCTCGCACAGGGTGCAGTCAATGCATTCGTCGGGATCGATGACCAGAAAATTCGGGCCGACATGGAAGCAGTCGACGGGGCAGACCTCCACGCAATCCATGTACTTGCACTTGATACAGTTTTCGGTGACGACAAAGGTCATTAAGACTCCGGTCCGAACGGGGTGTGGGAGCCCGGCAGGGCCGCGTTATTCTGCCAAAGCGGCCCGCCAGTGCAAGCACGGAAAACGGCATCAGCTGATCACCTGGGGCGCGGCTTCAGGATATCGTGGAAATGCTGGCGTTCTGCGCCCTCGCGCCGATCGGTAAAATATCGCTCCAGTGAGAAATGCACGCTCTCGAAGGCGATGTCGTCCCAAGGCACCTGGTGTTCCGTGAACAGCGCCGTCTCGAGGCTCTCGGCGCCGGGGCCATGGCGCTCGGAGACCATGCGGGCGCGGAACATGATGTGCACCTGCGCGGCGTGCAGCACATTCACCACGCTGAGGAGCGAGCCGATCGCGACTTCCGCGAGCGCTTCTTCCACGGTCTCGCGCAGGGCCGCAGCGTGGATCGATTCGCCGATTTCCAGGAACCCCGCCGGCGCCGTCCAGTAGCCGCGGCGCGGCTCGATCGCCCGGCGGCACAGCAGCACCTGGCCCCGCCACTCGGGCACGCAGCCCGCCACTATGCGCGGATTCTCGTAGTGCACAGTGCCGCAGGCCACGCACACCGCGCGCGGCAGCTGGTCGCCCTCGGGCACAAGGTATTTCACGGGCTGGCCACAGTCCGGGCAGAACTTCATGGGGGGCGGCGGCATTTGGGGCGGCGGTGGCCTGCACTCGTGTGATTCGGGTATCGTACTCGCATCGCGCACGGCCTCGTGGCGGAACTGGTAGACGCAGTCGACTCAAAATCGACCGGGCTTGCCCATCTCGGTTCGACTCCGAGCGAGGCCACCACCGGTCACCTTCGGAAGAGTATGCGGCAGCTCATGCGGCGCAGCGATTTCAACTATCCCCTGCCCGCCGAGCTGATCGCCCAAGCGCCGCTGGCGCAGCGCTCGGCCAGCCGCCTGCTGGTCCTGGACGGGAGCAGCGGCACCCTGGCGGACCGGCAGATGCGCGAACTGCCGGGGCTGCTGCGGGGTGGTGACCTGCTGGTCTTCAACGATACGAAGGTGTTGCCGGCGCGGCTGGCGGCGCGACGCGCCACGGGCGGGCAGGTCGAAGTGTTCCTGGAGCGTGCGCTCGAAGCGGACGGCGCCCTGGTGCAACTGCGCGCGAGCAATCCACTGCGCGCCGGCGAAGCGCTTACGAGCACCGGCGGGGCGATCCGGCTGGTGGCGCGCCGGGACGATCTGTGGGAAGTGCGCCTGCCGGAACCGGCGGTGGCGTTCTTCGAGCACTTCGGCGCCGTCCCTTTGCCGCCGTATATCACGCGCGCGGTCGAGGCCGCTGATCGCGAACGCTACCAGAGCCTGCTGGCGCGCGTGCCGGGAGCCGTGGCGGCGCCCACGGCCAGCCTGCATTTTGACGCCGAATTGCTTGCGGCCCTGGCGGAGCGCGGCATTGCTCGTGCCATTGTGACGCTGCACGTGGGCGCCGGCACGTTCCAGCCGCTGCGCGCGGAGCAGCTCGAGGGCCAGGTGCTGCATGCGGAGTGGTATTCGGTGCCGGCTGAGGCGATGGGGGCGATCGAGGCGACGCGCGCGGTCGGCGGGCGCGTGATCGCCGTGGGGACGACGGTGGCGCGGGCGCTGGAATCGACTCTGGCCACGGGCGTCGCCAGCGGGGACACGCGCCTGTTCATCCGCCCGGGCTTTGCCTTCGAGGCGATTGACGGACTCATCACCAATTTTCATTTGCCCGGGTCCACGCTGCTGATGCTGGTGGCGGCCTTGGCCGGGCACGAGGCCGTACTGGCGGCCTATGCTCATGCGGTCGCGCAGCGGTACCGCTTCTTCAGCTATGGTGATGCCATGCTGGTCTGGCCCGCGCCGGGTGTGCGCCTGTGACATTGCGCTTCGAACTGCTCCACGCCGACGGTGCGGCGCGTTGCGCGCGCCTGCACCTGCCGCACGGCGTGGTTGATACGCCGGCGTTCATGCCGGTGGGCACCTACGGCACCGTCAAGGCGATGTCACCTGAGGAACTCGAGGCGCTCGGGGCCCAGATCGTGCTGGGCAATACATTTCATCTTGCCCTCCGGCCTGGGGCGGACATCGTGGGTCTGCACCGCGACGGCCTGCACGGCTTCATGGGCTGGACGCGCCCGATACTCACCGATTCAGGGGGATTCCAGGTTTTCAGCCTCTCCGCCCTGCGCCAGATCAGCGAGGAGGGCGTGCGCTTCCGCTCACCCGTGGACGGGAGCGAAGTGCAGATGGGCCCCGAAGATTCCGTCGAGGTGCAGCGCGTGCTGGGCTCGGACATCGCCATGGCCTTCGATGACTGCACGGCCTATCCGGCCACCGAGGCGCAGGCGCGCGAGTCCATGGAACGATCGATGCGCTGGGCCCAGCGCAGCCACGTTCATTACTATCGCGACACGCCACCGGGGCACCTGTTCGGTATCGTCCAGGGCGGTGTGCACGCTGCGCTCCGCAGCGCCTCGCTCGAGGCCCTGAGCCGCCGCGATTGGGCCGGGTTGGCCATCGGGGGCCTGGCCGTGGGCGAGCCTGAAGACGAGCGGCTGCGTGTGCTCGAGTACACGCTGCCGCTGATGCCGGGTCACCGACCGCGCTACCTGATGGGGGTCGGCTATCCGCACGACATCGTGGCGGCCGTGCAACGCGGCGTGGACCTGTTCGATTGCGTGATGCCGACCCGCCACGCCCGCAACGGGCACCTGTTCACCTCGCACGGGATCGTGAACATCCGCAATGCCTGTTACCAGAAGGACACAGGTCCGCTGGACCCGCACTGCCGCTGCAGCACCTGCCAGCGCTATTCACGCGCGTACCTCCGGCACCTGGACCGGTGCGGCGAGATCCTCGGCGTGCGGCTGGCCACGATTCACAACCTGCATTTCTATCTCGATCTGATGCGCCAGATCCGCGCCAGCATTGCCGCGGGCACCCTGGAGCAGCTTGCCGCCCGGATTTTGGCGATTCCACGGCGTAACGTCGCAGCTATGGCATAATGCCGCCCTTTTTCGCAGCCCAGCAACAGGCCTAGCCCATGAACTTCCTCATTTCACCCGCATACGCGCAGGCGGCCGCGCCCTCCTCGGGCGGTGGACTCAGCCAGATCCTGATACTGGTAGTGTTCGTGGCGATCTTCTACTTCATGCTGATCCGCCCGCAGCAGAAACGCATGAAGGACCAGCAGGCGATGCTTTCCAAGCTCGCCACCGGCGATGAAGTGGTGACGAGCGGCGGCATCCTCGGGCGCATCACCGAAGTGGGCGAGACCTTCGTGACCCTCGAAGTCGCCGACGGGGTGCGCATCAAGGTGCAGCGCGGCCAGATTTCGCAGCTCATGCCCAAAGGCACGCTGAAAGGCGCCTGAGAGAATCCCATGCTGGAATTTCCGCGCTGGAAGTACGCGCTCGTCGCGCTGGTCACGCTCCTGGCGCTGATCCTCGCCCTGCCGAATTTCTTCGGTACCGATCCGGCCCTGCAGGTGGCGCGCAAGAACCGCGCTCCCATGGACGACTTCGCCCGCCAGGCCGTCGAGCAGTCACTCACGGCGCACACGGCGGCCTTTCACGGCGACTATCTCGATGACGGCAAGTTATTCGTCCGCTTCGCCACCGTAGCCGACCAGCTCAAGGCGCGCGATGTGGTCAATGAATTCATGGCGACGGACTACATCTCCGCGCTGACGAACGCCTCGCGTGCACCCGAGGCGCTGCGGC
This sequence comes from Steroidobacteraceae bacterium, assembly GCA_035261025.1. Lineage (GTDB taxonomy): Bacteria > Pseudomonadota > Gammaproteobacteria > Steroidobacterales > Steroidobacteraceae > FEN-1191. Next base: position 5,438 of record DATFUG010000147.1, read on the forward strand.
ACGTCGGCCTGCGGCCCATGCCGTTGGGCCTCGATCTGCGCGGCGGGCTGTACCTGCTCTACCAGGTGGACGTCAACGGCGCGGTCGCGCAGCTGCTCGAGAGCTACGACCAGGGGTTCCGCCGCATCCTCAGCAGCGCCAATCTGCCCTTCAACGATATCGTCACCTATACCTCCAGCAAGAGCACGATTCCCAACGCGCTGCGCGTCTCGCTCCCCGGGGGCACTGACGTGGGCGCGGTGCGCGATGCGCTGCGCAAGGGCAACACCGACCTGACATTCAGCATCGGGAGCGATGCAAACGGTGCGACCATCGACATGGAGCTGAGCCCGACGCAGGTGCGTGCCCGCCAGGACTACGCGCTGCAGAAGAACATCACGACGCTCCGCAACCGCGTCAACGAAATGGGGGTCTCCGAGCCGATCGTCAAGCAGCAGGGGATCGACCGCATCAACGTGCAGCTGCCCGGGGTGCAGAACTCCGCCGAGGTCAAGGACATCCTCGGCAAGGTCGCGACCCTGGAATTCCGCCTTGAGGACTCCCAGAACAGCGCCGCCGAGGCGCAGCAGCGCAACCGGGCACCGCTGGGCTCGAAGCTCTATCAGATGGAAGGCCGCCCGGTGCTGCTCAAGCGCGAGCTGATCGCCACGGGCGACCAGCTCACCAACGCCACCTCGAGCAATGGCAACGAGGGACCCGAAGTCAACGTGACGCTCAATGGGCAGGGCGGGGATTCCATGCTGCGCAACACGCGCCTGAATGTCGGGCGGCGCATGGCCGTGGTGTATATCGAGAAGAGCCGCGAGACCCGCGTGATCGACGGCCAGAAGAGCTCCCGTGACGTCACCACCGAGAAAATCATCAGCCTGGCGACGATTCGCGCCGTGCTCAGCAACCAGTTTCGCATCACCGGGCTCTCTGCGGTGGAATCGCGGGAACTGGCACTGCTGATGCGATCCGGCTCGCTCTCGGCGCCGATCTTTGCCGTGCAGGAGAGCACCATCGGACCCAGCCTCGGCGCGGAGAACATCCGCAAGGGCGTGCAGGCGCTGCTGATCGGCATGCTCGCGGTCTTTGCCTTCATGGCGCTGTACTACCAGCGCTTCGGCCTGGTCGCCAACCTGGTGCTGGTGGCCAACGTGGTGCTGCTGACCGCGCTCCTGTCGATGCTGCGCGCGACGCTCTCGTTGCCAGGAATCGCGGGCATCATCCTGACGGTCGGTATCGCCGTGGACGCCAACGTGCTGATCTACGAGCGCATCCGCGAGGAGCTGCGGAACGGGGTGACCCCGCAGGCGGCGATTCGCGCCGGGTTCGACAAGGCCTTTTCGGCGATCCTGGATTCGAACGTCACCGCCTTCATCGCCGGCCTGGTGCTGTGGGTGGTGGGTGCCGGCGCGATCCGCGGCTTCGCGGTCGTACTGACGCTGGGCATCCTCACCTCGATGTTCACTTCGCTCCTGGGCAGCCGGGCCCTGATCACGATCATGTATGGCGGGCGCCGCAAAGTTACGCGCCTGTCCATCGGCTAGGAGAGCAGCGTGGAGTTTTTCAAGAAAGCCACGAACTTTCCCTTCATGTCGACGCGCAAGCTGTGGTACGGCTTGTCGATTGCATTGATGATGATTTCAATCGGCTCTTTCTTTGTCCGCGGTCTCAATCTGGCAGTGGAATTCACCGGCGGCGTGCAGGTGCAGGTCAGCTTCAGCAATGCCGTCAATGTCGAGACCCTGCGCCTGGGGCTGGAGCGCGCCGGTTTCCGCGAGGAACAGGTCCAGTACCTGGGCTCCTCGCGCGAGGCCGCGATCCGCCTGCCAGCGCAGACCGGCCAGTCCGGTGACGTGATCCGCGCACGGGTTGAGGGCGTGCTGCACGCGATCGATCCGCGCGCCGAGGTTAACAGTCTCGAGGTGGTGTACCCGCAGGTAGGGCAGGAACTCAAGAGCGGAGCGGTGCTGGCGCTGGCGGCCACGCTGTTTCTGATCGGCCTGTACATCGCCATTCGTTTCCATACCTGGCGTCTCTCGTTCGGTGCGATCCTCGCGGTGCTGCACGACCCGATCCTGGTGCTCGGCGCTTTCTCGCTGTGGCATACCTCCTTCGACCTGCCGGTGGTGTCGGCCATGCTCGCGGTGATCGGCTATTCGCTGAATGACACCGTGGTGGTCTTCGATCGTATCCGTGAGCGCTTCGAGGGGAGCCGCCGGCTCGAGCCGGTGGCCGTGCTCGACCAGTCGATCAACCAGACGCTGTCGCGAACCATCATGACCAAGGTCGTGACGCTCATCGTCGTGGTGGCGCTCTACGTGCTCGGCGGCCAGGCGCTCAAGGGCTTTTCGGCGGCCCTGATCATCGGCATCGTCGCCGGCACCTATTCCTCGATCTACATCTCGAGCGCCATTGCGCTGGACTGTGGCCTGAAGGCCGAGCATCTGCTGCCCACCGCGGTGAAAAAGCCGGTCGACGACCTGCCCTGA
>DATFUG010000148.1:0-2094 GCA_035261025.1 Steroidobacteraceae bacterium
CTCACCGCCACCGCCGGTGACGTGCACGTGCGCGTCGATCAGCCCCGGGATCAATCGCGCGCCGTCCAGGTCGAGCGTTTCGGCCGCGGCGCGCAGGGCCCCGGGGAGCTCGGGCAGCTCGTCGTGGGAGCCGATCCACAGGATCCTGCCGCCGCCGATGAGGAGATTGCGCAGCCCCGAGGCGCGCGGCGCGTAGACATCGGCGTTGCGGATGAACAGCATTACGCTGGAACTATAGCGCCGATCGGCTGGGCAGGCAGAGGCGGTTGCGCTCGGCACAGACGATGGCCCTGATCTGTCCCGCGCCATCAACGATCGCCAGGAGCGGGGTGCCGCGGCCGCTGAACAGCAGCGTATTCGGCTGGTCGGGATCGAAACCGAGCTCGACCACGCGCTGGCGCAGCAGCGGTTTCAGCTTTCGCAGGCGGATGTCGGGCTGCGCATCGACCGTCTGCAGATGGGCCCGCAATTCCGGGAGGCCGCCCTCCCAGCTGCGAAACAACCGCGGCATCTGGATCACATCATCTCCGCCCCTGACGGCGGCGCGCACGATCTGCGCGCGCAGCTCGGTATCTTCAGGGAGCGGCGCCCATACCCAACGCGGGCGACTGTTCCAGTAAGGCGCGAAGACGGCGTTCTCCTCGCGGGCCCGCGCGATCTCCCGCGCGTTGAGATCCGAGGCCTGGACGAGCTGCAGCCGGTCCTCTGAAAAGGCGTAGTACAGCGGCCGTCCCTGCCACAGTGTGGCGGCGCCGTACGCCAGCGCCCCGAGCTGCACGGCGACGATGATCGACACGTCGCGGGCCAGCGAACGGCGCGGCTTGTGCGGACTCGCAATCAGCAGCGTGATCAGCGGACCCAGCGACACGTCGACGCCGGCGAGTATCGGTACTACGCCCAGGGCTCCACTCAGATACCAGCCGGGCCAGCGATACCAGCCCAGATACAGGGCACCGAGCACGAGCGTGATCACCGTGGCGCTTCCCGCCACATGCAGGGCAAAAGCTTGGAGGCGAAATCTCATGGCTGGCGACCGGCCGCCATTTTAGCGCACGGGCCTTTCAGGCCAACGGCAGGTCGTGCGGGCGCACCAGCAGATGCCAGTTCTGGTGTTCTTCGAGCAGCAGCGCCATGGCGGCCTTGATCGCCGCCTTGGCCGGCGCGAAATCGCCGGCCAGACCGGGAAGCTCGAGCGCGGCGCGGATCCGGGCGATCGCCGCACCGAGTTCGGCCACCAGGCGCTCCGAGGTTGCGCCGACCCGATAGGTTTCGGATTGCGCCAGCGCGCCGTGGAGCGAGGCGCCGAGCGCCGGAAAAAAAGTCGTCACCAGCGACAGCCACAGGGAGTGGATCGCGAGGTGCAGCAGCGCACCGACCGCGGTGAGGCCGAACAGGGCTCCGTTCAGGCGATGCACCCGATGCAACAGCGCGTGCTGCTTGATTGCGTTGCGATGGTGATAGTTGCGCTGCTGTTCGAGGATCTCGATGCTCCACTGACCATAGCCGGACACGAAGCTCGCATTGGACCAGACGCTCGCCTGCAGCCCCTGGACCAGCGGCTCACACCGAATGCACAGGGCAGTGACATCGCTGGCATCGCGCAGATGCTGGCCCGGGTCGAACACCCGCTGGTACCAGTTGGGCTCCGCCGCCGGCGCGGTGGAATCGAGCAGCGGGGCGAGCATGGGGAGGTACCAGGTCAGCTCGGCGGTCGTGCGAGCGTGGAGCCACTGTCCCTGCCAGTCCCGCCGGTGGCCCAGCCAGTAGATCGCGGTGACCGTGCCGATCAGCGCGACTTCGTTGAGCGCCCAGAGCCCGGCAAAGGTGTGCAACTGATAGCGCGCACTGTCCCAGCCTAAGGCCAGGGGCAGCATCGCGCACAGCACTGCCACGGCGCTAAGGAGGTAGATGGCCCAGAAGCCGCTCCGGTAGCGATGGCCGTAGACCAGTGCCCGCGCGTCGAAGACCCGGTGGGGTTCCGCGACCGCATCGATCAGGGGCTGCAGGGCCGGCGGGGCACTCGGCGCCGCCGGCGCGGCCGGCAGATCCAGATCCGCGCCGACCAGCAACAGGCGTTGAATGATCTGGTGCAGC
>DATFUG010000149.1:0-6241 GCA_035261025.1 Steroidobacteraceae bacterium
GGCAGCGAAAAACAGGCTCCATCGTCGAAGCGGACTTCCAGCAGACGCGACCTGGTACGCAGGCGAATCTCGACCGGGGCGGGTACACTCATCGCTGAATGCCTTCCAGAGCGGCTCAATGAACCCTACCGATACCACGAATCCCGACTATTTTCATCGCGTGGTCGATTGCCAGTGGGCGTGTCCGGCGCACACCGACGTGCCCGAATACATCCGCCTGATCGCCCAGGGCCGCTTCACCGATGCCTACCTGCTCAACCGCGAATCCAACGTCTTCCCCGGAATCCTCGGGCGTGTCTGCGATCGGCCGTGCGAGCCGGCCTGCCGACGCGGCCGCGTCGATGACAAGCCGGTGGCCATCTGCCGCCTGAAGCGCGTCGCCGCCGACCTCAAGGGCGAGCTTGCCGGCCGGGTGCCGCGCGCGCCCTTCGCGCGCAACGGCAAGCGCATCGCCTGCGTCGGGGCCGGCCCGGCCTCCCTCACGCTGGCCAACGATCTGGCCCCGCTCGGCTACGAAGTGGTGGTCTTCGAGCGCCTGGCCACGCCCGGTGGCCTGATGCGCAGCAATATCCCCTCGTTCCGCCTGCCGGCCACCGTGATCGACGAGGAGATCGGGATGATCCTCGACATGGGGGTGGAGCTGCGGCTCGGCCACACCGTCTCGAGCATGCGCAACCTGCTTGAAAAGCAGGGCTTCGATGCCGTGTTCATCGGTTCCGGTGCGCCCAAGGGCAAGGAACTCGAGCTGCCCGGCCGGCGCGACACCGATCGGATTCACATCGGCATCGACTGGCTCGAATCGGTGGCCTTCGGCCACCTCGACAAGATCGGCGAGCGGGTGCTGATCATCGGCGTCGGCAACACCGCGATGGACTGCTGCCGCACCTCGCTCCGCCTGGGCGCGAAGCAGGTGAAGGTGATGGCCCGCAAGCCGCGCGGCTTCTTCAAGGCCTCCGACTGGGAACTGGAGGATGCCGAGGCGGAGAACGTCGAGATCGTGGTCAACCGCGCCCCGAAGCGCTTCGTGATCGAAAACGGCCGCCTCACGGGCATGGTGTTCGAGACGATGGACTACGAACTGCGCGACGGAAAGATTGTCTCAGAACAGGTGCGCGCAGAAGAGTTGCTGCCCTGTGATGACGTGATCCTCGCGATCGGCCAGGAAAATGCCTTCCCGTGGATCGAGCGCGACCTGGGGATCGAATTCGACCAATGGAGCGTGCCGAAGGTCGACGCGCAGACCTACCAGTCCACGCGTGCCGGCGTGTTTTTCGGCGGCGATGCCGCCTTCGGGCCGAAGAACATCATCTGGGCCGTCGAGCACGGGCACCAGGCGGCCATTTCCGTGCACAACTACCTGCAGGGCAAGACGCTCACCGAACGCGCGCGCCCGGGCGTCAAGCTCAGCAGCGTCAAGATGGGCGTGCATGAGTGGGCCTACGCCAACGAGTACGCCGTGCTGGAGCGGCGGCTGGTGCCGCACGTGTCGCTCAAGGAGCGCTTCAAGAAAGTCGACATCGAGGTGGAGCTGGGTTTCACCCCGGCGCAGGCGGCGCAGGAAGCGCTGCGGTGCCTCAACTGCGACGTGCAGACGGTGTTCGAGGCGAAGCTGTGCATCGAGTGCGACGCCTGCATCGATGTGTGCCCGGTCGACTGCCTGACCATCACCGCCGCGGGCGAGGAGGCCGAGCTGCGAGGGCGCCTGCGCGCCCCGCCGACGCTCGCCAGCCAGCCGCTGTACGTTTCTGCGCAGCTCCCCCAGACCGGACGCGTCATGGTCAAGGATGAGAACCTCTGCGTGCACTGTGGATTGTGCGCGGAGCGCTGCCCGACGGCAGCCTGGGATATGCAAAAATCCACGATTCACTGGCCCCACGCCGGAGACAACGAACCCGCATGTCAGCCGCAACGCCGAATCGCATAAACGATTTCGTCATCAAGATCGCCACGGTCAACGGCACCGGCTCGGCCAGTGCCAACGGCCTGCTGATGAAGGCCGTGTTCCGCAGCGGCGTGCCGGTGGTGGGCAAGAATTACTTTCCCTCCAACATCCAGGGCATGCCCACCTGGTACGAGATCCGCGTGACGCGCGATGGGTATCGCGCGCGCAGCGGCACGGTCGACATCATGGTGGCCCTGAACGCCGAGACCTATGCGCGCGATCTGCAGGAGGTGGTCTCGGGCGGCTATTTCCTCTACGACTCCACCTGGCCGCGCGCCGCTCTCATGAAGCGCGACGACATCACGGTGCTGGGCGTGCCCTTCGCGCGCCTGTGCAACGAGAACTTCCAGGGCGTGCGCACCCGCATCCTGATGAAGAACATCTGCTACGCCGGGGCGCTGGCGGCGCTGTGCGACATCGACCTGGACGTGATCCGCGGCATGCTCGCCGAGACCTATGCGAAGAAGCCCAAGCTGGTCGATTCCAACATGCTGGCGATCCAGCTCGGTTACGGCTACGCGCGGGCGAACCTGCCCTGTCCGCTGCCGCTGCGGGTCGAGAAGATGGACGCCACGCGCGGCCAGATCATCATTGACGGCAATACCGCGGCGGGCCTGGGCTGCATCTACGCCGGCGCCACGGTGGGCGCCTGGTATCCGATCACGCCCTCGACCTCACTGATGGACGCCTTCAAGATGTTCGGCGATCGCCTGCGCGCCGATCCGGTCACCGGGCGCAAGAACTACATGATGATCCAGGCCGAGGACGAGCTGGCCTCGATCGGCATGGTCATCGGCGCCAACTGGAACGGCGCGCGCGCCTTCACGGCCACCTCGGGTCCGGGCCTGTCCCTGATGCAGGAGTTCCTCGGACTGGCCTACTACACCGAGACGCCCACCGTGCTGTTCGACGTGCAGCGCGTGGGCCCCTCCACCGGCATGCCGACCCGCACGCAGCAGGCCGATATCCGTTCGGCCGCGTACGCCTCGCACGGCGATACGCGCCAGGTGTGCATCTATCCGGCCAATCCGGAGGAATGTTTCCAGTTCGCGCTGCTGGCCTTCGACCTGGCGGACCGGCTCCAGACACCGGTCCTGGTGCTCTCCGATATCGACATCGGCATGAACGACTGGATGTGCCCGGAATTCAAGTGGGACGAGAAGTACGTGCCCGATCGCGGCAAGGTGCTCGACGCCGAGCAGCTCGCCGGGATGGACAAGTTCTGGCGCTACTACGATCACGACAACGACGGCATCCCGCAGCGCACGATCCCGGGGGTGAGTTCGCGCGGCGCCTACTTCGCGCGCGGTTCGGGCCACAACCAGTACGGCGGCTACACCGAGGACTCGCGCGATTACCAGCTGGTGCTCGACCGGCTGCGCAAGAAATGGCTGACCGCCTCGCGGTTGGTGCCCGCGGCCGTGATCGAGGGGGCCGGCAACGAGCTCGGCGTCGTCACGGTGGGGAGCGGCGATGCGCCGGTGCGCGAGGCCATCGCGCGCCTGCAGCCCCGGGGCGTGCATCTCGACTACATGCGCGTGCGCGGCTTTCCCTTCGGTGAGGAGGTCGAGCGCTTCCTCAATGAGCACAAGGTGAATTTCATCGTGGAACAGAATCGCGACGCGCAGCTGCGGGGCCTGCTGACGCTGGAAACCGGCGTGGAGAAGAGCCGCCTGCGCTCCATCCTGCACTACAACGGCATGCCGCTCGCGGCCGGCTACGTGGTGGAGGGCGTCATGTCCGCGGTCCAGGACCAGGCGCGCCCGGCGGCGCAGCTGGTGCGGCCATGAGCTTCATGAGCAAGCCGAAGGTCGCGCACCCCGACCTGCCGAAGAACGCGCTCGGGCTCACGCGCCGCAACTACGAGGGCGCCAATTCCACGCTCTGTGCCGGCTGCGGGCACGATTCGATTACGGCCGCCATCATCGAGGCCTGCTGGGCCAATGCCATCGAGCCGCGCAACCTGGTCAAGCTCTCCGGGATCGGCTGCTCCTCGAAGACCACGGCCTATTTCGTGGGCGGCGCGCACGGCTTCAACTCGGTGCACGGCCGCATGGCCTCGGTCGCTACCGGCGCCAATGCCGCCAATCGTGATCTGCTCTACCTCGGCGTCTCGGGCGACGGCGATACGCTCTCGATCGGCATCGGGCAGTTCATCCATGCGATCCGCCGCAACCTCAACATGGTGTACATCATCGAGAACAACGGCGTGTACGGCCTGACCAAGGGGCAGTTCTCGGCGTCCGCCGACATCGGGTCCACGGCCAAGAAGGGCGAGGTGAACAACCAGGCGCCTATCGATCCGGTGCAGCTGGCGCTCACACTGGGCGCCTCGTTCGTGGCGCGCAGTTTCTCCGGCGACAAGCCGCAGCTCGTGCCGCTGATCCAGGCCGCGATGCATCACAAGGGTTTCGCACTCATCGACGTACTCTCCCCCTGCGTCACCTTCAACGACCACGAGGGCTCGACCCGCAGCTATCAGTACACCCGCGAGCACTACGATGAAGCCGTGCACGCCGACTTCGTGCCGCCGAGTGCGGAGATCAGCGTGGAGTACGGGCCGGGCGAGGCCCTACCGGTAACGATGCACGATGGGAGCCGCATCGTGCTGCGCAAGGTCGACAAGGACTACGACCCGATCAACCGCGGCAACGCGCTGGCGCGCATCCGCGAGCGGCTGCGCGAGAACGAGTACCTGACCGGGCTCCTGCACATCAGCACCGGACAGCCCGAATTCCACGAACAGAATGCGACGCCCGACGTGCCGCTCAACGCGCTGCCGTACGCGGTGCTGAATCCGGGCGCGGCGGCGCTGAGCAAGGCGCTGGCCCGTTATCGCTGAGGGTTTCCTGCGCTGGCTGCTCATGGCCACCGCGCTGTGCGCCCCGCTGCTCGCTGCGACAGGCGCACCCTCCGCGCGCGTTCAGGCGCTGCTGCGCAGCGTCTCGGATGACATGCAGGAGCTCCCCGCGGGCCGTTACCTGATGGGCGACGCCGAGGCCGACTTTGGCGATGCCGACGAGCGGCCCGCGCACGCCGTCAGCGTGCGCCGCTTCCACCTCGCGCGCCATGCAGTGACCTTCGCACAATACGATGCCTACACCGAGGCGACGCGCCGGCCGCGCGCCGATGACGCGGGCTGGCGTCGTGGGCAGCGGCCGGTCGTTCACGTCAGCTGGGAGGATGCCCAGGCGTTCATCGCGTGGCTCAACGAACGCAGCGGCCAGCACTACCGCCTGCCGTCCGAGGCGGAGTGGGAATACGCCGCGCGCGCCGGCAGCCGGGCGCACTTTCCGTGGGGCGAGCACTACGTGGGGGACCTGGCGAACGGTGCCGGCACGGCAGGCGCTGACCGCTATGAACACACCGCCCCGGTCGGGAGCTTTCCTGCCAATGCCTGGGGCCTGTACGACATGGTGGGCAACGTCGAGCAGTGGGTAGCGGATTGCTACCGCGAGTCCTACCTCGGCGCACCCGGGGATGGATCGGCGGTCAGGGACGAACCCTGCGCGCAGCGCGTGCGCCGCGGGGGCTCGTGGGGCCTCGCCCCCTGGTTCCTGCGCGCCGACTATCGCAACAGCGCCGATCCTCGCCGGCACTCGGATGCCATCGGCTTCAGGCTGGCGCGCGATGAGTGAGGGGCGATGCGTGCAGGCGGCCCTGTTCCTGGTCCTGCTGGCATCGATGGCCCAGGGCGGCGACTGGCTGGGCCCCCTCTCCACCGTGAACGAGCCGCTGATTGCCGGGCGTGAGGTGCAGCTGGACGCGCGCGGTGAGCTCCTGCCCTGGCCCTTCGCCGACGATCCGGGCCGCTCCTATGATGCGCACGTGCGCTCGCAGTGGGCCCTGCTCCGTGGCCTGTTCGGGCGCATGCCCTATTTTCACTGCTGCTTCCAGATCGACCCGGTGAGCCTCGAGCCCGTCGCCGACCGGAACTGGGCCAACTCCACCGCCTACCTGCGCGGCATGATGATCGGGTTCGCCGAACGCCTGTATCCCTATACCGGCGACGCGCGCGTGCTGGACTACGTCGAACCGTTCGTCGACTACGAGCTCGATCACGGGCTCACGCCGGCCGGCTACCAGTGGGCGGGCGTGCCCTATCCCTCGGCCGATCCGGGCGCGGCGGACTACAAAGGGTGGAGCGCGCGCGGCGTCGACTTCGTCGAGCCGCACGTCATCGGTGAGGATGGCTACGCCTACCTGCGGCTCTATGAGATGAGCGGCAGGGAAAAGTATCTGGAAGCCGCCATCCACTTTGCCGACGAGCTGGTGAAGAACTACCAGAGCGGGGATGCG
>DATFUG010000150.1:0-5241 GCA_035261025.1 Steroidobacteraceae bacterium
AATCCCGACGACCTTCCACCGCTGCACTCCCAGCCTGACTTCGCGGCCGATTTCCAACCCGGCAAACTGGCGCTGTGCGCCCCGGCCCGCGACCAGCTCGCGCAGCCCCGGCCGGAATTTCTCGCCCGCGATGATTCTGGCATTGCCGCGCAGCTGCCAGGCTTCCGGCCCGATGCCGCGCAGCTGCACGCTGCCGAGATCGTCCGGGTCGCGCGACTTCCTGATCGGCAGGTTGGCTGCGACCACCAGTTCCGCCGAAGTGATCGGTTTGCCCGCGGCGTCGCGAGCCACGCCCGGCGCATTCTGAATGACCAGGGCGTTGTCGTGACTGAGCACGGAGTTCACTTCGGCTGAAGAACCGCCACGCAGTACCACCGCGCTGTCCGGACTGCCCGTGCGCCGCAGGGTCTGGTTGTAGCCTTCCGCCATGGCCAGCAGCGCCACCAGCACCGCCACCACTCCACCGATCCCGATGATGATGACGAAGGAGGCTCCCGCCCGCTGCGTCAGCGTGCTCACCCCGATCCCGGTCACCGATGCGGCCTGGCGTCCGATGCGGGTCCACAACAGCCACGCGCCCAGCAGCAGCGTTGCTCCCAGCAGCAGCGGCCACGGCGCGGCGATTAGTACGACTACGGCGGCGATGACCGCCAGCAGGGTGAGCAGATTGCCAAGAAACCTCATTGCCACGGTCCCTCAGTGCGCCGCCAGCGCATCGACGATCTTCAGGCGCACCGCCCGCCAGGCCGGCAGGGCTCCCACCGCCAGTCCGATCAGCAGCATCAATCCCAGTCCCATGGCCCAGCTGCTGGCGCCCACCGTCGGCAGATTGAGCATCCCGCCGCTCCCCTTGACGATCACGGGCACCAGAATGCTGACCAGGCCGAGCCCGACGATGCCGCCCAGCACCAGCAGCAGGAGTGATTCGGCGAGCACGATGCCCAGTACCGCTCCGGGAGGAAAGCCGATGGTTCGCAGCACCGCCAGCTCCGCGGTGCGCTCGCGGACCGATTGCATCATGGTGTTGCCCGTCAGCAGCAGCAGGGTGAAGAACACGGCCCCCATGATCGAGCCGACGATCAGGCCGATGTCGACCAGCTGCTTCATCCAGCTCGCGGTCGCGGCCTGCTCGGTCTGGGTCCTGGTCTCGTGAGCGGAATTTGCCGAGAGTGCATCGATCGCCCGGGCGATGCGGTCGGCCTGGCTGGCGTCCGCGACCCGCGTGACGTACCAGCCAACGCTGCCCTGATTATACGGCGTGGTCTCGTCGAAGTTCTTCCAGTGCAACAGCACCATGCCGTCGTAGAACCCGCCGGTTTTTTTGTCCCGTGCCTTGAGTATGCCGGCCAGGTTGAAGTGCCAGTTCTTGCTGCCCTGGCGGTCGGGGAAGATCTGGGACTGCAGAGGAATGCGGTCGCCGATCTTCCATCCAAAACGCTTGACCAGGGCACTGCCGGCGACGATTGCATTGAGGTCTGAATCGAATTTCTGGCGCTGGTCCGCCGTCAGTTCCATTTCGGGATACAGGTCGATGTAGTTCGGGCTCACTGCGAAGGTGAAGATCTGGTTGTGCGGGTCCTGATACGCGCCGCCAAACCAGTTGGCGAACGCGACTTCCTTGACTCCGGGGACCGCGGCAATCTGGGCGCCGAGACTGGACGGGAGGGTATCGATGAAAGACAGGCGCGCACCGGTCTGCAGGCGCTGCGCACCGGCCGCCGATCGGCCCGCCTGGTCGAAGGACACCCGCACCGCGTCGAGCAGTCCAAACAGCAGGAACGCCGCGGCGATCGACACCAGCGTGAGGATCGTCCGGAGCTTGCGCCGGAACAGCGATGCCCAGATCAGATGCAGATATTTCATGGCTGACTCGCTAGGCCTGCCCGGCGCCCACCAGCGTGCCCTTGTCCAGGCGCAGGGTCTGCCGGGCGAAGTCAGCCGCCTTCGGATCGTGCGTCACGACAATGATGGTCTTGCCGTGTTCCCGATTCAGCACCTGCAGCAGCCCCAGCACTTCCTCGGCCGACTGCCGATCCAGATCGCCCGTGGGTTCGTCGCACACCAGGAGCGTCGGGTCGGAGACGATGGCGCGGGCAATGGCGACTCGCTGTTGCTGTCCGCCAGACAGTTCGCCGGGCTTGTGACCCGCGCGGTCGCCGAGGTTCACGAGCCGCAACGCCACCGCGGCGTTCTGCCGGCGCTGCGCGGCACTGAGTTTGGTCAGCAACAGCGGCAGTTCCACATTGCGCTGTGCCGACAGGGTGGGCATCAGGTTGTAGAACTGGAACACGAACCCCACGTGTGAGGCGCGCCATCGCGACAGGGCGCTCTGGCCCAGGTTGTCGATACGCTGCCCGGCCACCGCAATGGTGCCGGTCGTGGGCGTATCCAGGCCGCCGATCAGATTGAGGAGCGTGGTCTTGCCCGATCCGGAAGGACCCATCAGGGCGAGAAAATCACCCTGGGCGATCTCAAGATTGATGCTGTGCAGGACCTCGATCTTCTGCCTGCCGCGCGTATAGACCCTGCTGACATTGCGAACTTCCACTAGCGTAGCCATCAGTCCTTCCTTCGTGAATACATTGCCTGCTACTTCCCCGCTTCTGACCAGTCCACCGTGGCGCCATCGGCCAGGTCAGCCGGCGGTGCAAGCACCACCTGCGCGCCCGCCGCTATGCCCTCAACCTGGCGCATCTCGCCCAGGTCCCCGCGCGGCGTGACGCTGACCATGTGCACCTTGCTGCCGTCGAGCACGAACAGGACGGCGTGGGCGTCACGTTGCAGCACCGCACTCGAAGGCACCAGCACACCGGGTACAGGTGCTGGGGCGGCACCGGCTGCGGCAGGTCGGGCCGATTGGAGAAAGGATACCCTGACGCCCATATCCGGCAAAACGCGCGGGTCGCGGGCATCGAAAGCGACGCGCACCTTGACCGTCGCTTTGCCGCGATCCGCCGTTGGGATTATCGCGATCACGTGCGCGGGAATGGTCCACGCGGGATAGGCGTCGAGGACCGCCTCAGCGCCTTGCCCGCTCGCGATGCGATCGATATAGGATTCATTGACGTCGACCTCGATTTCGAGCGAATTCATGTCGACGATCGTGCCAATACCGGTGCGGGTAAAACCGCCGCCGGCTGAAAAGGGTGAGACGATCTCCCCGACCTGCGCCGACTTGGCAATCACCACGCCGTCGAAGGGCGCACGGACGGTCGCGTAATTGAACTGCACCTGTGCGGCCTGCACCGCCGCGCTGCCGAGTTCCAGCTGCTTGCGCTGGATCTCGACCTGAGCGCTCGCCGTCGCAACCCGGGTCTGGGCCTCCTCCAGCGCCTGCTGCGAGGTCAGCTGATTCGCGATGAGCCCCTCCTGGCGCGTCAGATCGCGCCGCGCCTGGGCGAGCTGCACTTCCGTCTGGGGAAGCGTCGCCTGCGCGCTGAGGTATTGCGCCTGCGCCTGCGCAAGTTGCGCACGCTGCGCCGTGCTGTCGAGGTGCGCCAGCACCTGGCCGGCCTTCACGGTGTCGCCTTCCTCGATGAGCACGTCCGTGACGGTGCCGGTAATCTGCGCGGAGACGGTGGCCTCGCGGCGCGCGGTCACGTAGCCGGTAGCCTGCAGCACGGCCGTATCCTTTCCGCCCGCGCGTGGCGCTGCCGCCGTCGCCACCTTCACCGCAACGTGATGGGCGGGGCGCAGCAGCCATACCGCCACGGCGATCGCCAGCAGGAGCCCCGCCGCTATTCCCGCGGGCAGGAGCCAGCGGCGGGACGGCTGCACGCTGTCGCGCTGGGCACTGTCGAGGTGCAAGGACTTCAACAACAACAGCTTGTCCGCGGCGCCGAGACTCGCCGGAGCCTCGGGCTGCGCACCGTCGCGCTGGCTCATGGCAGGGGTTGCCCTTCAAGAATTCCCGGTGCGATCACTATATCACGGGGCCGGTGGCAGCTCGATGACGGCATCGAACACGATGATGGCATGACCCGCAACTTGTACCGCATGCGTGATCCCGTCTGCGGCAAGCACGGTCACGGTGAGCCAACCGGGCCGGTCCATGTGGTGACCCTGACGGGCGATGAATCGCGCGCCGGAACCTGTCGCCTCGAGCAGGCCCAGCGCGTACAGGTAGGCGCCCAGCATGGCGTGTGCATTGCCGCTGACCGGATCTTCCGGGATGCCGAGCGCGGGACAGAACATGCGCGCCTCGGTCCGGCAATCGGGAACCGCGGGCGCGAGCGTATAGAGGAAGCAGCCGGCAGGCGCGCCTGCGGCCGCCAGGCCGGCCAGCTGCACCATGTCCGGTCGCAGCCTCGCCAGCATTGCCCCGTCGCGCACCGCAATCAGCGCGCGGCTGCCGCCGGCTCCGGCCGCGACCGCAGGACAACGCGGATCGAGTTCGCCGCTTCGCACGCCCAGCGCCGCGAGCAGCGCCGCCAGTGCTGGCGCGTCGAGCACGCGCTGTACCGGCGGCGGCGGCTGCGTGAAGGCGTAGCTCTCGCGCCCGCCATCCGACTGGCGCTCGAACTCGATGATCCCATTGCGCTGTTTCTGGCGCGGGCAGGGCGGAAGTTTCAGCGCCGCGAGCACGGCGTGCGCGGCGATGCTGGCATGGCCGACGAATCCGGTTTCGCCGCGCGGCGTAAAGAAGCGCGCGCGCAGATCGTGGTCAGGACCATCGGCGGGCAGCAGGAAGATCGTATCCCCGTCGTGCAGCTCGCGCGCGATGCGTGGCATTTCTTCCTCGCGTAGCCGCTCCGCGTGCAGCACGACACCCGCCGGATTTCCGGCGAAGGCGCGCGTGGTGAAGGCGTCTACGTGAAAGACCCGGACACGACGGGATTCGCTTTCTGGATCGGTAGCCAGGTGATTTCTTCCGGGTCTGCCGCTTGCAATGGACGGCAAACCCTAGGATAGTCCGGCGCGCAAACCTTGGGGTGGTCCCTTGCGGGACCTGAGATGCCGGCGCGGCCCGGCGAACCCGTTGAACCTGATCCGGTTAGTACCGGCGTAGGGAGCAGGTCGATGACACTTCACACACTGGCTGGCATGGTGCTCGGCGCCATGGCGACGAGCGCCCTGGCGCTGCCGCCCGAGAGCGGATCACTCGAGGAAATCGTGATCAGCGCAAGCCTGCGCCCGACGCCACTGGCGGAAGTGCCGCAGAGTGTCACGGTGCTGGATCGCGCCACGCTGCGCGCCGCGGGCGTGCAGCATTTCGAGGACGTGCTCGGCCTGGTGCCCGGC
>DATFUG010000151.1:0-10166 GCA_035261025.1 Steroidobacteraceae bacterium
GCCAGCGCATTCATGCGGATGCGATCGCCCAGCAGCGCGCCCCCGGAGCGGCGCCGCGTCGGATCGATGGCGACCACCGCGATCTGGCGCTCGGGAAAGGCGCGCACGAAGCGCTGCAGCAGCTCGTCGGTCAGGGAACTCTTGCCGGCCCCGCCAGTGCCGGTGATGCCGATCACCGGCGCCGCACGCTTGCCGCGCGCGAGGGCCTGGCGGATCAGCTCGCCGGCCCGGACGTCGCCCTCGCCCGATTCGAGCACGGTGATGGTGGCGGCGATGTGCGCGTGATCGCGCGCATTGAGCGGCCCGAAGCTGTAGGGCGGACGGCGCGCGGCACGCACCCGCGCGAACACATCGTCGATCATCCCGTTGAGGCCGAGGCGCCGGCCGTCTTCGGGGGTATAGATCTTCTCGACGCCGTGGCGCTCGAGCGCGGCGATCTCATCCGGGGAAATCGTGCCGCCACCGCCGACGATGACGCGGATATGCGAAGCGGAAAGCTCGCGCAGCATGTCGACCATGTAGGTGAAATATTCATTGTGGCCGCCCTGGTAAGAGCTGACGGCGATGCCGTCGGCGTCCTCCTGGATGGCCGCGCGCACGATGTCCGCAACGCTGCGGTTGTGCCCCAGGTGCACGACTTCCGCGCCGTGCGCCTGCAGCAGGCGGCGGATCATATTGATCGCCGCATCGTGGCCGTCGAACAGGGCCGCGGCGCTGACGAAGCGCAGCGGGCGCGCCGCGGGCGCGGCCGCGGGCGCGGCCGCGGCCGCGGGCGAGCCGTGAGGCGCCGCCATGGAGCGATCAGCCTTGGCACTCATGAGAATCCGGCTTCCCTACAATGTTACTGGCGAGTATGATCTTGCTGGAGATGAGCGTCAACCGGCCCCTTTTGTTGCACCGCACCCACCGCCCGGCTGTGCCCCCTACCCAGGGCAGCGCCACGCCGGCGGCCTCACCCTGGCGGAATCGCCGCAAGGCGCGCGGCGATCGCGGCATCAAGCGCGAGGCGGTCATCCGCGCCGCCGCCCAGGCCTTCAACGCCCGGGGATTTCACAACACGACCCTCGATGACATTGCCGGCGCTCTGGAGGTCACCAAGCCGACACTCTATTACTACGTGGAGAACAAGGAGCAGCTGCTGTTCGAGTGCTTCCGCGCCGGGCTGGAGCCGATCCGCGTGGCGATTCGCGAGACGGGCGCCGACACGCTGCCGGCGCGCGCCCGGCTGCGCGTCGTGCTGCTGCGCTACGCTCAGGCCATCGCCTCCGAGTTTGGCTGGTGCATGGTCCGGGCCGAGGACCAGGACCTGGGCGCGGCCATGCAGAGGCACGTCAAGGCTCTGAAATCCGAGATCGACCAGGGCATCCGGCGCCTGATTCGCGAGGGGATCGCCGATGGCTCGATCGGCGCCTGCGATCCGAAGATGACTTCCTTCGCGCTTGCCGGCGCGCTCAACTGGATCGCCCACTGGTATCGCGACGATCAGTCCCTGTCGGCCGGGCAGGTTGCCGAGAGGTTCGTGTCCCTGTTCGAGGACGGGCTGCGGCCGCGCACGGGCTGAGCTGCGGCCGGCCGACGCTCCGCTCTATCGTCCAAGGGAACTCTCCGCCGTCGCCCCAGGCGACTCTCACCTCGCGAGCAGGTAGACGACCACCAGCGTCAGCACGAAGGACACCACGCCTATCGTGACGATCCGCCCCACTGACCAGCCACCGCGGCGCATCGTCGCCTCGGCACCGGGCGTAACAGGGTCACGCGACGCGGCATGATCGGGCAGGATAAAGCTGCATTCCACCGGCCCAAAGGCCAGGCGATCGCCGCTGTTCAGAAAACTCATGGTGCAACGCTTGCCATTGACGTAGGTGCCGTTGGCTGAAACCTGGTCAACAAGCTTCCAACGCCCGCCATCCCTGATGATGCGCGCGTGCAGCGCTGACACGCCGCTGACAGGCAGGCACAGTTCCCAGGCCGCATCGCTCCCTATACTCCACTCCTGCTTGCCGCTGCCAGCAGCCCGGAGTTCCAGGCGAGTGGCGGTAGTGACCCCGGAGACGACCAATAACACGGGCACGTCTGTCGATGCTGGCGCCAACGCAGGAGCCACGGCCGCCGCACCGCGCCGCTTTTCTGCCAATTCCTGCGGCGACTGGAACACCGTCTTGTTGGCGCCCGCCGCCTGTCCTTCTCCTTCCGTCCAACCAGGAGGCAGCTGTTGGGCGGGCGCCGCAGGGGCCGCGGCCCGCGGCGGCGGCGGCGCGGGCTGACGCAATACAGTCTTGTCGACATCCGCAGCGCCCGTGTTGTAGGTGTACTCCTCAATATCGAAACGCAGCGCATCACCATTCTTGAGCAGCGTACGTGCCGCGATGCGCACGCCATTGACGAAGCTTCCGTTGGTGGAGCCCAAATCCTCGACCCACAGCTGATCGCCTTCAACGATCAGTCTCGCGTGTTGCCGCGACGGGCTCCCTTCCGTCAATCTCAAGCCGCATTCCTCGCTGCGACCGACGGTGAGCCCGCCGCCAATCAGCGTCACGGTACCGCCGGCGTTTTTCTTCAGAATGCGTGGATTGTCGGTCATTGGTTGGTCACAACGGAATCAGCTGAGCATGCCGAAGTGCTTGGCGAGATATACTACCAGCACTGCAAGCGCTGCACCGGCGAGGGCCGCCAGCCACACCAGAGCCGATCGCTCCAGTCGTCGCCAGCCGCTGGCCAACGCGGCCGTGCACGAGACCCGGCTCGGCACGACGATGATGCTGACGTTGTCACGCCCGCCATGGGCGAGCGCCGCATCAAGCAAACGCTCACTCGCCGCCTGCGGCGTCGGACTCTTCGTCAGCAGCTCGGCGATCGCCGCATCGTTGAGCTCCGATGTCAGGCCGTCGCTGCAGAGGATTATCCAATCGTGCGCCTGCAGCTCGAGTACGACGCGCGAGGGTATGGTGTTACCCATTCCCAGTGTCTGGGTCAACACATTGGCTTCTGGATGCAAACGCGCCTGCTCTTCACTGATTCGATCGCCCTGCCGCAGACTCTCCACGTAGCTGTGATCGCGCGTCAGGCGCGACAGGCGGCCGCGCCGCCACAGGTAGCCGCGGCTGTCGCCCACCCACACAATTTCACACGCTCGATCGCTGAGCCGGGCGCACACCACGGTGGAGCCCATGTTCGATGACTCGCCACTGCCGCTTCCGGCACGCATCACCGCCCGATGCGCCTCCAGAACACGCTCCGTCAGGTCCGCGCCTGCGGCCGATGCCAGCAGGGTCTCCTTGACCAGTGCGCTGGCCACCTGGCCGCGCTCATGCCCCCCCATGCCGTCGGCCACGAACCAGAGTCCCTGCTGCTCGTTCCAGCCGATGGCGTCCTGATTGCTCCCGTCCCGTCGCCCGGCGTGTGTCAGCGCTGAAAATACCGCGTTCAGAACCGCCCCTCCACGCTGCCGGCCGTGCGCGCAAAGCGGGTCGGCTCGAAGGCTGTTGGCGTTCGCACTTCCGCATACAAGGCGTCGAGGGCGCTGCCGAGCGGCTGGCCATCACCCAGCGTCGCGCTGAGGCTCTCAATGCTGAGCACCACCTGCTCCGCCACGGTGTAGTCACTGGCCTGGTCATCGGCCGCAAATCTCACCAGCAATTGCCGGATCTCCCGGGCCTCCGTGGCCCCGAAATGACGGGTCTCCCAGGAGGAGCGTCCGTCCAACCAGTTGCCCAGGCGCGCGGCCGCCTGCTTTGCAGCGCCCACGTCGCGCGAACCACTCCGCGCATACTCGGCTATCGCCTCCTGCAACTCGGGCAGCGCCTGCGCCTCGATTACCCCGGTAACTACCGTCAACACGGCCAGCGACTGATGCTGCAGGCGCAAACTTCCGGGCTGCACTTCAGCGCCGGCGCGTTTTCGAGTCCAGCGCGGCTCATCGACCGGCCGGTGACAGGCATAGCACTCGTAGAATGCGAGTTCCGGCTGCATGCGGCCTGCCACCATCCACTCGCTCTGCAGGAGTTGCACGTGGGTGCGGGCGTTTCTCAACTGGCCGACCAGCCACAGATTGATGCCATCGGGGGCGCGCTTGCGCTGGCGATAGTCGGCATCCACCCAGTGGTGCGGCGGCATGTTGGCGGTGTAGTTCTCCAGCTCGAAGCGCAGGCGTGGGTGCCCCGCAGCGATCAGCGTGTGCGTGACAAAGCGCTCGCCGTCACCCGCGTGGCAGGCAAGACAGACATCGGCGCGTACCGGCGCACGCTCCAGGGGCACCATGCCACGCGCCACATTCTCCGCATGCAGCGCACCGTGCTTGCTGTGGGTGCCGATCCACTCCTGCGCACCACCGTGGCAGGACTCGCAGCCAACGCCATCGCTCAGCAAAAACTTCGCGCCACGCAGCTCTGTGGGCACGTTGTCGGCGTGGCAGTCGAGGCAGACCTTGGCCGCACTGGCCTCGGTGATCCCGAGCTTGCCGGCGATTGCGCCTGACTTCGCGGACTGCAGTACGCGAAACGCCTGCGAATGACGATCGCTGAGCAGCCACGTACGATATTCATTGAGAGCGACATTGACGTTCGTCTGCGGAGCTATCTTGCCGTGACAGGCGCTCGCGGCACAACTGGCCACGCCCAGGTGCCGCGGCAGAGCGTCGGCAGGCACGCTCCCCGCCGCAGCGGCCGAATCGCCTATCGCCACCGCCCCGATTGCGGCGAGCGCCAGCCGCACGAATCGCATAGCGGCGCTCATCGGCCACCTCCGCCGGACTGCTCCGGGGTCCTGTCGGCATTGTCATCGACATACCACGGTTGTCCCTGCGCATTCAGATAGAGCCGCCGCGTCTCCTCAGTGCTCAGTGCCCTGGCACCGCGTCGCCCGAATACGGCGATCTGCCCGCCGGTCTCGTCCACCGCCCGATCGCGCTCCAGTCCACGGGACAGGCTGAGCGCTGGCTTGGAGGTCGGGTACCGGGCGATCAGTTGCGGCTTCGGTTCGGGGCTGAAACCATAGAAATTGGGCTGCGTCTCCGGCGACATCAGCTGCAACACCTTGAGGCCACCACGGCCATCGGCCAGGTAGGCAAACAGCGACGCGTTGGTCGCACCGACCACCACATCGCGGACGTCGCGCAGCTCGCCCCCGGCAGTGAAGCGCTGGTACTCCCGGATCCGCTCCGGCTTCTCGACGTCCACGATCACAAGACCCTCGCTGCCGGCCGCCACATAGGCGTAGGTGCGCGAGACGCTCACGCGCTGCGCATCACGCATGGCAACCAGATTGTTGTCGATGCGATGCGGCGCCGCCGGCTGAGTGACATCCACGACTTCGAGACCACGCGCAGTGGTGACGAACAGATACCGGAACTGCAGTGCAGTAGAACGCGGGTCGTCCATCGGAATGCGCGCCAATATTTTCGGCTGCAGCGGCTGGTCGATGCTCACCACCACGACCTCGAGCGGGGTCGAGATGTAAATATTGCTGCCGGCAATGGTCAGGTATCGGGCACCGCTCAATGTCCCATCGGGGTTCCAGGTCAGGGCGCGCCCGAGAAAGTTGTTGCGCGGCTCCCGGTCCGCGAGCGTGCGCACGTCGGTAACGATCAGTCCCTCCACGGCGTCGACAACATAAGCGTAGTTATAGAGCGGATGAAAAGGCAGCTCCTGATTGTCGACCCGCATCTTCTCGCCTGTGTTGCGCGGCGGATCGATGGGCTGGTTGGTCGGCAGCGCAACGCAGGTCGCGTTCCTGCTGGCTATGGCGGTGCGCTGGCCCAGCGGGCTGGCCGGCGCGCTGATGATCTTCTGCGACACGCCCTTGTTGGCGATGCTGGCCACGTCGTACACGCGCATGCCGCGCACCCCTTCGGCGGCATACAGATACTCGCCGCGCAATTGCAGGCAGCGGACCTCGCCGGACGTGTGGGACTCGGCCCGCTGCAGCACGCCGCCCAGGCGCTGGTGCCGTGCATACCCGTCCGGATAGGCGTAGCGATGCAGGTAGCTGCCAATCACCGCCTGCGGCTCCTCCCACTCGGTTACCGTGACCGCGCTAACCGCCCCGGCGCCCCCCACATAGGCGTTGTAGCCGACGAAGTTGACGAAGTTGGTGCCCTGCATCAGCAGCTGCGCCATGATCGCGTTGTTGTCGTTGTCCCTCGAGAGGTGGCAATCAACACAGGTCTTGGTCTCGGTCTTGCGCTCGGTATGGGGATAGTGCGGATTGAAGGCCTGAGAGCTGAAGCCGCTGGCCGCGATCGGCGCCTGCTGCACATAAATGTGCTCTCGATTGGCGTTCGTCGAAGACAACACCAGCGCAGAACTGGACCGGTAGGGCGCGATCCTGCCCCCCGCTGCGGTTTCGCGCCGACCCAGCATGAACATGTCGTCGCGCGCCACCTGCGGATTGTAGGTCGCGTAATTGCGGGTCTCTCCGCCCTCGTAGTGGTGCCGCTCGGTCTTCCAGTTGGACTCGGATGGCAGGTGGCAGCCCGAGCAGCTCGTGGTCCACGACGTGTGGCAGGAGTAGCACTCCATGTCCTCGTCGCGATGGGCCAGCGCATCGCCGCTCACCTGGGTGCCCCACTGCAGCGTCGTCGTGGCCCGGCCCATCAGCTTGGCGCGGGCCGCACGCGGATTGTACGCTGCGTTCCCGGGCGTGACGGAGTCCTTGACCAGGCTGACCCGCCACTCAAGTGCTGGATCCACCATCGATCGCTGCATCAGTTTCCCGCCAATCCACTCGAAGCGGCGACGCCCGTCTGGAGTGCGCAGCACCGCGAGGTCGGTTCCGCCCCGCAGCGCCGCGGGCCCGGAGGTGAGCAGGCTGGGATAGCGGCTTACGGTGCCGTGACAGTCCTTGCAGCCTATCTCGACGGCCGCGGCAACTTCACCGTAGAGATAGCCATTCCCGTGGACATCCTGCGAGAAATGGCAGTCCACACACTGCATGCCCGCATCCACGTGCGAGGAGGACAGGTGTACGGCCTTGGAGAATTTCCCCGGGTCATCGTTGCTCACAATCGCGCCCTTGGCGTCCAGCAGCTGACCCTTCCGGTCGCGCTTGTAGACGGCGCGAAAGTTCCAGCCGTGGCCATGATAGTCGGCGAACTGGGTATCGTGGAGTGTGGCGTTGAGCGAACTCACGTCGCGCAGAAAGCCGACATCCGCCCACTTGCCGTGCGGCGCGGCGCCCTCGGGGTTTCGATCCAGGACCGAGCGCGTTAGCGCGTCGTCTGGATACTGCTGTCTGGCGGGCCACATGCTCGGGGCATCGGATTCATAGTCCCACATCGTGTAGCCGAGCATGCTGTTCATGAACATATTGGGCTGATGCATGTGGCACACCATGCATTGCGAGGTCGGCACGGAACGCGTGAAGGCGTGCCGCAGCGGGTGACCCGATTCGTCTTTGCTGATCACTGGATCCACGGATTGCGACTTGCCGTCCCGGCCGTACGCGGCGTAGATGCTGGAGTGCCTTGCCTCGCGATCATTGGCGTACACCACATGGCAGGACGCACAGCCCGACTGCCGATAGTCGCCGGGTTGGTCGTTGGTGCCGATAAACCACAGCAACGGATCGTTCAGCCGCGTCTTGGTGATATTGAGCACGGGCACGGAAATCCGCAGGCCCGTTCCGGGCCCGCGATTGGACTGGTGCAGATCGGGCCGTCCGGGCTCCTCGAGTCTCTGCGGTGAGCCGAGCGCATCCGGTAGCCCGATCTCCGGAAACAGTGCACCGATATTGCGGCCACCGCGTTCAAACACCCGGAAGTTGTCGCCCGGTGCCACGGTCTCAAAGGCCGGCAGCGGGAGGAGCCGCGGCAAAATGCCGGCGGCCAATGCGGCCGCAGCATCGCCGGTCCGAGGCCCGATGACTGAAACACCCACACCATTTCTGTCGTAGGACTCTCCGAGTACGTAGTTCTTGTAGTCCAGGATGCCGTTGTTGTAGGCCGCAGCGCCCAGCAGCATGGCGCCGGTCGCGTGCAGGCTGTGCATGGACGCGTCAATGATAGCCTGGTGACAGGCTCCGCAGGCCTCAGTCACGACGCGATAGTCGGACGGATTGACGAAACGCACGAACTCCGGGCTCTCGCGATTGAGCAGCGTGTAGCTGCGTTGCGGATTGGCGCTCGAGGGTGAGTGCCACTCCTCCGGAAAGCGCGGCTGCACGTGCGCCCGCCGCATGAGCTCCCGGTATTCACCGGATGCCCGAGCCTCGCTGCCATCCGCCTTCACCGTCGGGTCGCCGCCATGACAGTCGCTGCAGCCCAGCACGACGGCCGCACTGGCGTGCATGCTGGGCGCATCGCTGCCCGTGTGGCAGGACCTGCAACCGTTGCTCTTGCTCGCGGCCTCGGCGGCTGTCTGGGCTGCGGGGGCAAGGGGCGCGCCTGCCCCTGCCGCATGAACCGGCCGCAGCCCGCCGAGCGCAGCCGCGGCGGCCACCAACCCAACGGCAATGCGAGCTGCAATCATCATCAGTACGTGAGCACCGCGTTCAACATCAGGTAGACGGGATTTGCGTCCGGAAACAGTTGCGCATAGCCACCGTGCGCGATCAGCTCCGCGTAGGACGCGCGCAGCACGATATTCTGTGTGAACAATGGCCGCCAGGTAACCGCCGCCGAGACATCTTCGCCGATCGATGAGGGCGGCGCAGCCTGCTGACGCACCGCGGCCAGCACGGCCGTGTCGGCAAAGCCCAGGTAATTCAGGTTGAACGACAGCCGCAGTTCCGGCAGCACATCCAGGTCAAGGCCGGCCCCCACGAGCACCGTACCGGGGTTCGTAAAGTTCGACTGCCCCTCTTCCTTCGAGGAGCGCAGATTGTTCAGTATTCCGTTACGGCCAGACAGGCTGACGCCACCGCCGCCAATCAGCGGCACCGATTGCCCGATCCAGTAACTGGTGTCCGCACCGGCGAACTGTGGGTTCTCGAAAATGGCATCGAAGCCCGTCGCGCGGGTGTCATAGGGATCGTGGTCCCCCGTCGCATACAGAAATGAAAGGCGCGGACGCATCCAGTCGTAGTCGCGTGACAGCTCCAGGGCGGCAAAGCCAGCGCGGATGTCCGTATTACGCGCCACGAATACGCCTGGCGACTCGCGTCCGACCGCCACATAGACAGACGCGCTCAGATTGGTGCGTCCAAAATGCCCGTCACCGTTCAGCCCCAGGTAGACCACGTCGTAATCGCGTGGCACCTGCCGGCCCAGCGATGCCGGCCGTTCGACAAAGCCGTTGCTGTCGTAATGCGTTGCGCCAGCTTCACGATTGCGGTTGTAGGCTGCGGTAAGCTCGGAGGTGAACCCCGGCATTGGAAAATCCTGGCGATAAAGATTGGCGATCAGCACGTCGTCGGCGCGCAGCTTCGCGGCAAGATCGTTCAGGCCGCTGTTGGCGTCCTTCTCCAGCCGCCTGAACCAGGCGAGGTTGTACTGGTAGCGGTTGTCGGCACGATTGCCATACAGACGTACGCCGAGCTGATCGTCCTGAAACAGAAAGCCGCGGAAATCGCTGCTGAAAGGCTGGATGCCAAGGCGCAGGCTGTCGAAATCGAATCGTTCCGATACATTCCGCAGGTGCCGGTCGACAAAGGCCGCCTGCACGCCCAGCTGGTGGTCATCCCGCAGGCTGCCCTGGCGCGGATCCACATTCACTGCGCCCAGCTCGCGCACCGCGACACGGCTGAAACCGATGACGGGCGTAAAGCGGAACTCGTAGTCGGGTGGCTTGAACACCGTATCACCGCGGTAGTACACCAGTTCGACGGCCACAGTCTGGATCAGGGCGCTCTGGTTGGGGCGCCCAAACACGTCGTTGCTGCCGGCGGCCCCGGTGGCGGACCCACCCACCGGGGTCGCCACATTGCGCTCCTCAAACACCGTGTCGGACACGACCCCGAGACTGAAGAACCAGCCGTTTCCGAGCGGCGCGTCACCCTTGAGGCGATTGCGGTGGTACGGATCCAGTACGGTGGATCTGGGTCCCAGCATGTCGACGACGCGCCAGCGATCCGGCACCGGAATCGAGGGCTGCAGGTCCGCCGCTACGGGACTTGCCGCTCCAGATGGCGTGGGTGCCGGGCCCCGCTCCACATTGCGCGACTCATCGGCTCCGTCAGGATTGACGGCCTCGCGCGCCGCGGCGGGGTCGGGGATGGCATTGGGCGGCTCTGGA
>DATFUG010000152.1:0-12701 GCA_035261025.1 Steroidobacteraceae bacterium
GCCTGGCGGAAGCCCTCGGCATCGAGGATGTTGGCGCGCTTGTCGCGCTCGGCCTTCATCTGCCGGCCCATCGACTCGATCAGGTCCGCGGGCGGCTGGATGTCCTTGATCTCGATGCGCGTGACCTTGATGCCCCAGGGCATGGTCGCGTCATCGACCACGCGCAGCAGCCGGTGATTGATGTCATCGCGCTTCGACAGTGTTTCGTCCAGGTCCATCGCACCGACCACGGTGCGGATGTTCGTCATCGTCAGGTTCACGGTCGCGAGCCGCAGATTGTCGACTTCGTAGGCCGCCTTCGCGGCATCCTGCACCTGGTAGAACACCACGGCGTCGACGCCGACCATGGCGTTGTCCTTGGTGATGACTTCCTGGCGCGGCACGTCGAGCACCTGCTCCATCATGTTCATGCGCCGCCCGACGCCTTCGAAGAACGGCGTGATCAGGTGGAAGCCCGGCTCCAGGGTCTTCTTGAAGCGGCCGAAGCGCTCGAGGGTGTACTGGAAGCCCTGCGGTACGGTCAGCCAGGCCTTGGACAGGAACACCAGCACCGCGATAACGATGATGATGGGCAGAAAGTTGAACTCGAGGCCAAACATCGGCATCCCCGGCAATTATCAGGGGATCAACATAGCACGTCGCATCCCTGCCAGCAGTTGTTGCGACGCACCAAAAGCCGCGCTTGCCGCAGTCCCTAGCCCGCGCGACGCCGGTGCCCCAGGTGCACGAGGAGGATCGACACCGCGGCGGGCGTCACCCCCGGAATGCGCCCGGCCTGCCCGAGCGTGGTGGGCCGGATCGCGCTCAATTTCTGGCGCACCTCGTTCGACAGCCCGCCGAGGCGCCCGTAATCCAGATCTGCAGGCAGGAACGTATGTTCGTGCCGGCGCGTGCGCTCGATTTCTTCCTGCGCCCGCTCGATGTAACCGTGGTAGCGGGCACGCGCCTCGAGCGCCGAGCCCAGCTGGGCCTGCACGCGCTCATCGGGCGCGATCTCCGCGGCTCCGATGAGCTCGAGCAGGTTCTCGTAACTTAAGGCCGGGCGCCGGAGCAATTCCAGCGCCGAAAGGTCGCGCGTCAGCGCGGTGCCGCCCAGGGCGCGGGCGCACCAGTCGGCGCTGGGATCGCTGGCGCGGATCCGGAGCGATTCGAGCCGTTCCACTTCACGGTCCACGGCCGCGCGCTTGCCCTCGAAAAAACACCAGCGCTCATCGTCCACCAGCCCCAGCTCGCGGCCGATCGGCGTCAGCCGTTCGTCGGCATTGTCTTCGCGCAGCAGCAGTCGATGCTCCGCGCGGCTCGTGAACATGCGATAAGGCTCGGCCGTACCCTGGGTGACCAGGTCATCCACCAGCACGCCCAGGTACGCCTCGCTCCGTTTCGGAACCCAGGGCTCCCGCCCCTGCACGACGCGCGCGGCGTTGAGGCCGGCGAGCAGCCCTTGAGCGGCGGCCTCTTCGTAACCGGTGGTGCCGTTGATCTGGCCCGCGAAATACAGCCCGCGGATGCCCTTGGTTTCCAGCGAGGCGATGAGGTCGCGCGGATCAAAAAAATCGTACTCGATGGCGTAGCCGGGGCGTGTGATGTGGGCCTGTTCCAGGCCGGCAATGCTGCGCACGAACTGCTGCTGCACGTCGAAGGGGAGGCTGGTGGAAATGCCGTTCGGATACACCTCGTATGTGTTCAGCCCCTCCGGCTCGAGGAAGATCTGATGCGAGGCGCGATCGGCAAAGCGATGCACCTTGTCTTCGACCGAAGGGCAATAGCGCGGCCCCGTGCCCTCGATCCGCCCGGTAAACATCGGCGAGCGGTCGAAGGCCGCGCGGATGAGATCGTGGGTGCGCTGATTAGTATGTGTTATGTGACAATCAATCTGTTCTGGATGCTCATTGACTCGCCCAAGGAACGAAAACACCGGCAGCGGCGAATCGCTGGGCTGGGCCTGGAGCTGCGAATAATCGATCGTGCGGCCATCGATCCGCGGGGGCGTGCCGGTCTTCAGCCGACCCACCCGCGGCATGCGTTCGCGCAGGCGGGCGGCCAGTGCGTTGGCGGGCGGATCGCCGGCACGACCGCCGGGGTGCTGTTCGAGCCCGACGTGCATGCGCCCGCCAAGGAAGGTGCCGACCGTGAGCACGACCGCGCGCGCCGCGAACTCCACTCCCATGACGCTGACGACGCCACGCACCTCATCACCCTCGAGCTTGAGGTCGCCGACCTCCTGCTGAAACAGGCTCAAGCCAGGCTGGGTCTCCAGCAGGCTCCGCATGGCCTGCTTGTAGAGCTGCCGGTCGGCTTGCGCGCGCGTCGCCCGGACCGCAGGGCCCTTGCTCGCGTTGAGGGTGCGGAACTGGATGCCGGCCCGATCGGTGGCCCGCGCCATCGCGCCGCCGAGCGCATCGATCTCGCGCACCAGATGACCCTTGCCGATGCCGCCGATGGCCGGGTTGCAGCTCATCGCGCCAAGCTGCTCGAGGCTCTGGGTCAGCAGCAGCGTACGCGCGCCGGCCCGAGCCGCCGCGAGCGCGGCCTCGCAGCCCGCGTGGCCGCCGCCTATGACGATGACATCGAAATGATCCGCGTGGCGCATGGCGCCAATTCTACCGCGATCGGGCAGCCCGAGGCCTCCGCGATTCGGACGCGTCAGCCGAATCCGGCCGCTCGCGCGATCAGGTACAACCCGGCGCCGCCGACGACGGCCCCGATGGTTCGCGCGACGCGCTCACCCGCCGGTGCGAGACGTTCGATCGTGAGGGCGGCCATCACGACGGCCATCGCGCGCAGCTCCATGACGCCCAGACCCAGGAGCATCGCCGTCAGACCAACGCAGCAGCGGCTGCAGTGGAGGCCCAGTTGCAGGCCGTGTCGCCAGGCCGTGCCGGCGTCGGCCGGCAGCACGCGGCCGCGCCCGGGCGCTTCCCGGCAGCAGGCCAGTTGCCTGGCCTTCCAGGTCGTGAACTGGAGCGCGCCGGCGAAGAGTACGACGGCACCGACGGCCATCGGAACCGCGCGCGCGGCCGCTGGCCAATGCATCTCGGCCTGGGCCAGTACGACGCCCAGGGGATACGCGGCCAGTCCGATCAGCGTCCACACGAGGAAGTATCCGGCGCTCACGATCGCAGTCAGCGAAGCAAGGCGCATTGCGCCTGATCTGCCCACGGCCAGGCGGTAGCGCGACAGCATCGGCACCAGTGAGGGCAGCATCATGGCGACCATCATGACGATCCACATGCCAAGGAAGGTGGCAGCGGCGCCCGGCCAGGATTGGCCGGGCACTCGCATCCACGCCATTGACATCGTCCAGCCCCCGGGCATCGCCATCCCGCCCATCGCCGACATGGACTCACACCAGCTGATCGCCACTGTGGCACTGGCGGCGAACAGCAGGGCCGCGCTGCCCGCGAGGGCCCGCTGCGCCCTCACCGCGCCAGGTACTCGTCGTGCCGCCGCCACCAGACGCCTTTTTCATTGCGACCGAGAGGAGCGCGATCGAGCCACTGGTACATGCCCCAGAGGCCATCAAGGCCGCGCGCATAAGTGGAGTAGGTGTGGTACACGGCGCCATCCTCCAGCGCGAAGGTGCTCATGCCCGGGCGATCGCGCACGTAAGTGGGCGCGTCCACGCCACAGCCTTTCGCGATTTCCTTGACGATTTGCGGTGGCTCTTTCTGGTCGATCGCGTGCGTGCCGCGTTCATAGTTGTATTCGACCCCGCCCGCGCGCTGCTGCTCCTCGGTAATCGACACGTTGAAGTCGAAATTGAACTCGCCGCCAAACGACGACGCCCAGGGGAACGACCACCCCATGCGCGCCTTGAAGGCCCGCAGCTTGGACTGCGGCGCGCGCGAGACGGCCGACAGCGTCACGTCGTGATTGGCGAGATGCACGGCGAAGCCGTCGAAACCATCCGCGATCGACGAGCAGGACGGGCATC
This sequence comes from Steroidobacteraceae bacterium, assembly GCA_035261025.1. Lineage (GTDB taxonomy): Bacteria > Pseudomonadota > Gammaproteobacteria > Steroidobacterales > Steroidobacteraceae > FEN-1191. The sequence continues at coordinate 3,935 of DATFUG010000152.1, forward strand.
CCGCGGTGTAGTCGGGCCCGAACATGAAGTGATAGACGAGCAGCTGCGAGCGGCCCTGGAAAAGGTCGGGGAGCGCTGCCTTGCCGGCATCGGTCTCGAAGCGGTAGGTCTTGTCGACGCGAACCCACGGCAGCGCCTGCCGCCTCTGCGCGAGCTCATCGCTCCGCCGCGTGTGCTCCTTTTCCAGGGCGAGGAGCTGCAGCCGCGCGGCCAGCCAGTCTGTACGGGAACCGGTTTTGTGTGTCGTCATCACGCCTACTCCTGTGGTTATGCGTCATGGGTTAGCCTACGTGCACGACCACGACGGGCGAGAGTGACAAGTGTGACGGGATTTCAATGGACAGCCTGATCAACGCCGCCGCACGTGCCCTCGCCGCGGGCGATGCCATCGGCGCCCTGAAGCGGATCGCGCTGCGTGAGGACGCCCCAGCCCTCGCGCTGCGCGGCATTGCGATGGCACAGCTGGGCGAGCTCGTCCGGGCCAAGGTGCTGCTGCGACGCGCTGCACGCGCGTTCGGCCCGCAAGAGGCGGTGGCTCGCGCGAGGTGCGCCGTGGCTGAGGCCGAGGCGGCACTCGCCTCGCGCGACCTGGGCTGGCCGGCGAAGGCCCTCGATGCAGCGCGGGCCACGCTCAACGCGCACGGCGATCTGGCCAACGCCACCTATGCCCGGTTCTTGCAGGCGCGGCGGCTCCTGCTGATCGGCCGCATCGACGAGGCTGAACGAACGCTTGCCAGGCTGGATTCCGCACATATCCCGCCCGCGTCGCGAACCGTCTACGAACTGGTGCTCGCCGGGATCCAGATGCGCCGGCTCCGTACGAAGGCCGCCCGAGAGGCCCTGGCACGGGCGACGGACGCGGCGATCGAAGCCCGCATCCCGGCGCTGATGGCGGAAGTTGAAAGCACGCTCCGCACGCTGAATGCGCCTGCCGCACGATTGCTGGCGCAGGGCGAGGAGCGGGCGCTGTTGTTCGACGATGTCGAAGCGTTGCTGGCGTCGAAAGCATTCATCGTAGACGCCTGCCGCCACGTCGTGCGTCAGGCCGGCACGGTGATTTCGCTCGCCAGGCGTCCGGCATTGTTTACGCTCGCTCGCTCGCTGGGTGAGGCGTGGCCCGCCGACGCGTCGAGGGAGGCGCTCGTATTACGGGCGTTTCGCCTGAAGCGCGCCGATGAATCGCAGCGCGCGCGCCTGCGGGTCGAAATCGGGCGTCTGCGCCGCGTACTGCGGCCGTTGGCCGAGGTGCACACCACCGAGCGGGGGTTTGCACTCAAACCACGGCGCGCGCACGAGGTTGTCGTGCTTGCGCTTCTCGTTGAAGAGGAGGACGCGGCGGTGCTCGCGCTGCTCGGCGATGGCGAGTCCTGGTCGACCTCGGGGCTGGCCCTGGCGTTGGGCACGAGCCAGCGCACCGTACAGCGGGCGCTCGAGTCGCTCGCCGCGGCGCGTAAAGTGCAGGCTTTCGGTCGCGGCCGCGCGCGCCGCTGGACGATGCCACAGGTGTTGGGTTTCACGACGAGCTTGTTACTCCCGGCCTCACTCCCGATCAGCTAGGATCAGCGCATGCGAAAATCCAAAGCCGAAATCATCCGTGAGTACGGTCCCTTTCCGGGGTGCGACCAGGTGGGTGGCGTGTCCTTTGACGGGCAGAACGCCTGGATTGCGGCGGGCGACAAGCTGATGGCATTCGATCCGGAGAGCGGGAAGCTGTTGCGCTCGATCGAGGTCGCGGCGCATGCGGGCACGGCCTTCGACGGCCGGCACCTGTTTCAGATTGCGGACAGCCGCATCCAGAAGATCGATCCGAAGACCGGCCAGGTGCTCGCCACGATCCCGGCGCCCGGAGGGGGCGGCGATTCGGGGCTCGCGTGGGCCGAAGGGACGCTGTGGGTGGGACAGTATCGGGACCGGAAGATCCGTCAAATCGATCCGGAAACCGGGGCGATTCTGCGCACGATCGAGTCCAACCGCTTCGTTACCGGGGTCACCTGGATCGACGGCGAACTCTGGCACGGCACCTGGGAAGGCGAGGAGAGCGAATTGAGGCGGATCGATCCTCACACGGGTGAGGTCCTGGAGAGTCTCGGGATGCCGGCCGGAGTGGGCGTTTCCGGCCTCGAGTCCGATGGCGGCGACCGATTCTTCTGCGGCGGCGCAAAGACCGGCAAGGTGAGGACCGTCCGCCGGCCCCGGCGCAGCGCCGCGACGGGCAGCGCCTCCGCCTAGGTCGACTTCGCTCTCAGCGCTCCGCCAATATCCTGAGCACCTCGGCGCGGGCGCTCGCCGCATGGATTGGCAGCGCCAGCACATCGCCGGGCCGGGCCCACTCGAGCGCATACTGGGCGGCGTCGAGCTCGCTCGCGCGCATCGGCAGCGCGGATTCCGGCAGCCCCAGACGGAGCAGCTCGGTGCGGATGATGAACGGCACATCGCCGATCGGCCGGCCGCGCAGATGCGCCTCGTCTTCCTTGATCACGATCAGCTCGGGCTTAAATTCCGCCGCGACGCGCGCCAGCGCCCGCACGTCTTCATCGGTCCGGTTGCCGGCGTGGCCCAGCACCAGCCCCAAGCGCCCCTGCGGCGCGCGCATCGTGGCGGCCACTTGCAGGAATCCGCGCAGGCCGTCGGGATTGTGGGCGTAATCGACCAGGACCCGCACGCCCCCGGCGTTGAAGCGCATCATCCGGCCCGGATTGTCGGCGAGCTCGGCGCCAAAGCGCGCGTACACGCGGGCGATGGCGGCCGGGCTCACGCCCAGCGCCGCGGCTGCGAGCGCCGCGCCGGCGAGGTTGGCGATGTTGTACCTGGCCTTGCCTTCGATCGTGAGTGGCATGGCCGACACGGCGCCGAGGTCATGTTCGCCGCTGAGCAGCAATCGTCCGGCGCGCACGCCGCAGGTCCCGCCGCCGGGCGCGCGCTGCGCCTGCAGCCATGCCCGGTCGAAATCGAGCGCGAACCAGGCGAGCGGCGGGGCGCGGCCGAAGCGGCGGGCGAGTCCTTCCGCCTTGGCGCACAGCGTGGGATCGTCGGCGTTCAGGACCAGCAGCCCGTCCTCGGGCAGCACGGCGGCCACCGACAATTTGGCGTCGGCGAGGCCGTCCAGGTCATCGATGCCGTACTCGCCGAAATGATCGGCGCTGATGTTGGTGACGAGCGCCACCCGCGCGCGCGTGACCGCCACGCCACGGCGCAGGATGCCCCCGCGCGCCACTTCGAGGACGGCCGCCTCGGTGCGCAGATCGCGCAACACGCGGCGTGCGCCCGCGGGCCCGGAATAATCGCCGCTCGCCACCGCTTCGCTGCCGACAAACACGCCGTCGGTGCAGTTGTAGGCCGCCCGCCAGCCCTGCTCGCGGGCACAGGCCGCGAGCAGCCGGACCGTTGTGGTTTTGCCGTTCGAGCCCGTGATGAGCGCCGTGGGAATATCGTGCAGCTCGGCCCAGGGCACGGCGAGCGGCGCCGGCAGGTCCCCGAGCGCGAAGCCGCGCCCGCCGCAGCCGGCGCCCAGGGTCAGCAGCTGCTCATCGAGCACGCACGGCAGGGCCCGGACGGTAGCTTCGGCCAGCAGGGCGCGCAAAGCCGGCCGCGCCTCGAGTGCAGCGAGGCGCTTGAAGCGGGCCAACGCCGCCGCCGCCTCCAGCACGGGCGCATCGATGTCGGCCGGGCCCGCCGTCCCGGCGCTGCCCGGCACGTTCCCGATCGCCGCGGCGAGCAGCGCCGCCTCGAGATCGCGCTTGAGCGCCGGCTCGCGCTCCTCAAGTGAAGCGCACAGCGCCCACTCGTTCACCTCAGTGGCGAGAAACAGCAGGTCAACCGGGGCGGCGATCGACAGCGACGCGCCGCCGGCGTGGCGGCGTGCGACGATTCCAGTCTCCTCCCAGCCCAGGTGCGCGCGCGCACGATTGACACGCACGCGCCACGCACTGAGCAGCGCCTCGTCGCAGAGCGCGCGGGGCAGCTCGAGCGTAGCGCCCGTGCCGGCAAAGAACAGGTTCGCGCCCGTCAGGCGCCGGGAATCGGCAAAGGGCAGCGCAGGCGGCGCAGGCGGCGTGTTCAGTCTTCCGCCTCCGGCGCCATGCGCACGCCGCGCTCGTCGCGCACCAGGCCCTCGAGACTGAAGGCCGGAGTGGCGCCCTCGCCGGCGCGCGCGCCGGCGGCCCCGGGCGCCGCAGGCGTACTCCCCAGGAATTCCGACGCTACACCCATCAAGCTCTCGCCTTCGGTCGCGCCAGAGGGCGACGCGGAAGTGCGCGCGGCCGGGGCGCCGGCCGGCTTGAATTTCGTGATCTGCTTCCAGGAGCGCACCAGCGCATCGGCGAAGACCAGCAGCAGGTCCCCCGGATGGCCCATGGCCAGCGCCGCGGCGATCGCCTCCTGTTCGTCCGGAATAATCGAGATCGCCTGCTCCGGCACGCCGGCGGCGCGCAGGGCCTTGGCCTGGATGCGCGGCACTTCATCGGGCGCGCGGCCCCGGAGCGAGTCATCGCGGCGGCAGATGTAGTGATCGAACTGGCCGGCCACGGCGTTGGCGATGGCGATCAGGTCCTCATCGCGCCGGTCCCCGGGACCGGCGAGCACCACGATGCGCCGGCCGGTGACGTCGAGGCGCTGCGCGAGATCCACCAGCGCCGCCACGGCGTGCGCGTTGTGGCCGTAGTCGAACAGCACCTTGAAGGGGTGCTCGTTGAACACGTTCATGCGCCCCGGCGCCTGGAAGAACGTGGAATCGAAGGTGCGCAGCCCCTGGCGGATCGCATCGAGCTTGATGCCGAGCGAAAAGGCCATGCTCGCGGCGAACATGGCGTTCTGCACGTTGTGGCGCGCGCGCCCCTCGAGGGTCGCCGGGATCAGGTGCGTCCACACGAGCGGGATATGGCTGCCTTTATCATAGAGCGCGATCATCTGGCCGTTCACCCCAGCCTCCAGCGCGCAGGCGCGCCCACCGGCGCGGATGTGCTCGCGTACCAGCTGGTGCTCGGGGTTCACGGTGACGTAACAGATGTTCTTCGCCTCGGTGTAGCCCGACATCTTCAGCACCAGCGGGTCATCGGCGTTGAGCACCGCGCAGTCGGTCGCCACCTCGATGACCACGCGCTTCACCTCGGCGAGCTGCTCGAGCGTGTTGATGCCCTTGAGTCCAAGGTGATCGGCCTGCACGTTGAGCACGCCGCCGACGTTGACCTCGCGCACGCCCATGCCGGCGCGCAACAGGCCGCCGCGCGCGGTCTCGAGCACCGCCATGTCGATCTGCGGATCGGCGAGCACCATGCGGGCCGAGACCGGCCCGGTCATGTCGCCCGTCACGGTGCGCTGGCCGTCGACGTACAGCCCATCGGTGGTCGTCAGCCCGGGCGTGTAGCCGGCCATCTTGGTGATGTGCGCCAGCATGCGCGCCGTGGTGGTCTTGCCGTTGGTGCCGGTGATCGCCGCGATCGGCACGCGCGTCGGCGCGCCGGGTGGAAACAGCATGTCGATGACGGGCCTGGCGACATCGCGCGGCGTGCCTTCGCTGGGAGCCACGTGCATGCGAAAACCCGGCGCCGCGTTCACTTCGCAGATCCCACCGCCGATCTTGCGGTAGCTCTCGGTGATGTTCTTCGTGAGAAAATCGACGCCGCCCACGTCCAGGCCGACGGCGCGCACCGCGCGCTCGGCCATCTCGCGATTGTCGGGATGGATGACATCGGTCACGTCGCTCGCCGTGCCGCCCGTGGACAGGTTGGCGGTCGAGCGCAGATACACGATTCGCCCGGCCTCCGGCACGGAGTCCGCCGTGAGGCCCGCTCGCCCGAGCATCTTCTGCGCCTGGGCGTCGAGTTCGAGCCGCGTCAGCACCTTCTCGTGGCCCACGCCGCGCCGCGGATCCTGGTTCACGATATCGATCAGCTGCACCACCGTGTGCAGCCCGTCGCCCACCACGTGGCCGGGGGTGCGCCGCGTCGCGGCCACCAGCTCGCCGTTCACGACCAGCAGGCGATGATCATCGCCTTCCAGAAAACTCTCGACGATCACGGAGCGCGAGTGCTCGCGCGCGACCTGAAAGCCAATCGCCACTTCAGCATCGCTGGTCAGGCGGATGGAGATGCCGCGGCCGTGATTGCCGTCGTAAGGTTTGGTCACCACCGGAAAGCCAATCCGGCCCGCGGCACGCACCGCCTGCTCGGCGCTGTGCACCAGCTCCTGCTGCGGTACCGGGAGTCCCAGCGTGGCGAGGATCTTGTTGGTCTCCTCCTTGTCGCTGGCGAGTTCGACGGCGATATGCGGGGTACGGCTGGTCACCGTGGCCTGGATGCGCTGCTGGTACTTGCCGTGGCCGAGCTGCACCAGCGATTGATCATTGAGGCGCAGCCACGGGATGTCGCGCTGCTCCGCGGCGCGCACCAGCGATGCGGTCGAGGGCCCGAGCGCGCGTCGCTGCGCGAAGCGGATGAATTCATCGCGCGCCGTCGGCCACTGCCAGCCGTCCGGCACGGATCCGGCCGGACGGATCGCCTCCGGCAGCAGCGAGCACAGCAGCTGCAGGCCCAGCTCGCCCGCGGCGATGCCTTCATCGCGCTGCGCGTACTCGTAAACGACGGTGTAGACGCCCGGCGCGCCGGCGCTGCGCGTCTTGCCGAAGGTCACTGCCTCCCCGGCGATGTTCTGCAGCTCGATCGCCACGTGTTCGAGCACGTGGCCGAGCCAGGTGCCCTCGTCCTCGCGCATGCGCCGGAAAAACCCGCCCGCGACCTTGTAGGAGCAGCCGTGTTCGGCCAGCCCCGGGAGCGCTGCGGCCAGGGCATCGACGTAGGCCGGGCCCAGCCTGCCGGTGGGCCATTCTTCGAGCGCCCCCAGGTCCAGCTCCAGGCGGATGACCGGGAAGTGTGCATAGAGCGACGGACCGACATAGATCGAGCGATCGAGGACACGCATGGTATCTACCTCAAGCCGCGGATCGCTGAAGCTCAGGCGTCCGCTGGTTTTTCTTTTGCCCGCAGCAATGTGCCCGGTTCAGCCACCCGGGTGTGCAGATTGAAGGTGGCGCCGGCGACCAGTACGTGCAGGCGGAGCCCCAGCATGCACACCGGCTGGCCCTCGGCCACCTCGCCCATCGAGGAAAAGCTGACGTCCGCGCCATCGACGATGGTCACTCCGCCGCTCCCTTCCACTTCGATCGTTTCATCAGGTCCGATGAACGCCCCCGTGTCCTCATCAAGCCCGATGCCCACCGCGAAGGGGTTATAGGCCAGCGCCGTGAGCAATCGCCCGAGCCGGTCGCGCTGGCGGAAATGCTGGTCGATGATGAAGCGGTTGGTGAGCCCCAGGCCCGGCGCCAGGCGCACGCTGCCGGAAATGACCGCCGAACCTTCATCGCCAAAAGCGATCATGTGCTCGCTCAAGATGCTGGCGCCGGCGCTGGTGCCCCCGACCGTGACGCCCTGCGCGTTGCGCTGGCGGACGAGGCGGGCGACCGGCGTTCCGCCCAGGAGCGTCGTGAGCCTCAGCTGGTTGCCGCCGGTAAAGAAGATGCCGCTCGCCTTTTCGAGGCGGCGCAGGCGCCCGCCTTCCTGGCAGTCACGGCGCGTGTCGAAATCCATGACGGCGACGCGCTCGGCCCCGAGCTCCTGGAACAGCTGCTCGTAGCGCGGGCCGGTCTCGTGGATGCTGCTGGCGGTGGGAATGACGACGATATCGGCATGCCTGCCACCCGAGACGCGCACGAAGCGCTCGAGGATGTGCCGGTCATTCTCCTTGTTCTCGGCGCCGCCGATCGCGACGATCCAGCCACGGGTGGCGCCTTCCGGAATCCTGCTGGGCACTGTGCTACTCCTGGGTTTCGAAAGTGCCGCGCCGCACTGCGACGCCGCACTGCACATGGACCACGCCCCGGATGATGACGCTGTGCACGGCGCCGCTGGCCTCGAGCGCCACCAGATCCGCATCCGCGCCAGCGCTGATCCCGCCCTTGCCGGCAAGGCGCAGGAGCCGGGCCGGGTTGCTGGTGAAGGGCGCCAGCGCCTGCTCGAGCGGCATGCCGCCCGCCAGCAGCTCACGGAGCGTTCCCATCAGCGCACCGGCGGAGCCTACATCAAATTTACACACCCGGCCCTCGCCGTCAAAGCAGGGCAGGCACCCTCCGGCATCGGAACTCACGGTGATGCGCTCGGGCGGCGCGCCACTGGCCGCGTACCGCATGACCGCGTCCGCGGCCGCATAGGCATCTTCCCCTTCAGCCACCGGGAATGCCGTGACGTCCACCGTCACCCCTAAGCGCGCGAGCGCGACCGCTTCCTCGAACAGCGCGCGCCGGCGATTGACATGCGTGGGGTTGAACACGCGTGCCGGGAGCTCCGATTCCTGGATGGCGCGGCGCACCAGCTCGAGTCCACGCGCACCGTCGCCCAGGTGCAAATGTAAAATGCCGGCCTTGCCCGTCATCAGGCCCGCGACATGGGCTTCGCCCGCCAGCCGCAGCAGTTCATCGTAGGTCGGCTGGCTGGAGCGATGGTCGCTGATGGCCACCTCGCCAATCCCGACGAAAGCCTCGATGAACACCAGGTCGCCGCGCACCCCACCGGTGAGCGTGGTCGGCGGCACGTGATAGCCGCCCGTATAGCACCAGGCATTGAGGCCCTGTTCGCGCAAGGCATAAATGTTGGCGAGCAGCTCACCTGAGCCGCGCGCCACATCATCGGTCCCCAGCAGTCCCACGACAGTGGTAACCCCGCTCATCGTGAACCGTGTCAGCGGCACCGGCGGGACCCGGGTGTGAAAGCCGGCCTCA
>DATFUG010000153.1:0-2239 GCA_035261025.1 Steroidobacteraceae bacterium
CGCCGGTTCGATGGACACTGCGGTGGCCGGACTGGAGCGGCGCCTCGGCGCCGGTGGCGGGAGCGATGCGGACTGGGAACTGCTCGCCCGCTCCTATGAATTTCTGGGCCGAACCGACGATGCCGCCGCGGCCCGTCGCAAACAGCTACCCGCGGGAGCCGGGGCCGCGGGCGCAGGCGCTGGACCGGCGCCGAGCAACGCGAGCGCCGCGCCGAGCGGGGCCACCGTCCGGGGCGAGGTCGTGCTGGATACTGCCTTGCGCGGCAAGGTGCCCGCCGGACTGACCCTGTTCATCCTGGCCAAGTCCGTGAAATCGCCGGGACCCCCGGTCGCGATCCTGCGGACCACGACCGGCACCTGGCCGCTGCCGTTCCAGCTCGATGACACGCAATCCATGCTGCCCGATCGCAAGCTCTCCACGGCGGGCCTGGTGACCATTGAAGCACGAACCTCGAAGACCGGGCAGGCGATGCCGGCCCCGGGCGACTTTCAGGGCGTCACCGTGCCGCTCGATCCACACGCTGGCAAACCGGTGCGCGTGGTCATCCAGCGGGTCATCGGCTAGACATGAGCGCCCTCGCGCGGCACTTCACGCCGGTTCGAACTTTTGGCCTGGCGGTGGTGGCCGCACTGGTGTGGGGGTATACCGGCCACCTCGAACGCTACATCAATCCGAATCACGGCCTGGGCTACTGGCTCGGCATCATCGGCGGTTCGCTGATGCTGATCCTGCTCATCTATCCGGCGCGCAAGCGGGCCGAATGGCTGAGCCTGCTGGGAGGCGTGGGGGGCTGGTTCCGGGCGCACATGACGCTCGGTATCATTGGACCGCTGCTGGTGCTGTTCCACTCCAATTTCAGCCTCGGGGCCACCAACAGCAACGTGGCCCTGTTCTGCATGCTGCTGGTCTCGGGCAGCGGGCTGATCGGCCGCTACATCTACAGCCGCGTGTACGGCGGCTGGTATGACCACAAGATCACGCTGGAGGAACTGCAGGCCACCGCCGAGGCGTTGCGCAAGCAGACCAGCGCCGTGGCCGTGCTGCCCGACCTGCTCACTGCCATCGAGACGGAGGAGCAGCGGCTGTTCAGGCCGGCCAAGAACCCGGTGGGTGGGCTGATGTTCCCCGTGACCATCGGCCTGCGTTCCGTGATTGCTCGATGGCGGCTGCAATCTTCGATCCGGCGCATGATCGTGCAGGCGGCCCACCAATCCCCGACGCTGGCGGCGCACGGCTCGCGCCTCACCAGCACGGCGATGAACTATGCCTATCGGCGCCTCGACAGTGCCCGGCGGGTTCGCGAGCACGGAATCTATGTGAAACTGTTTTCGCTGTGGCATGTGGCGCACGTGCCGTTTTTCATCATGACGCTGGTGGCCGGGATCGTGCACGTCATCTCGGTCCACGTGTACTGATTTCGCTGGGAACGACGGTGCAATGAAGGCAGGAGGACGCTGGTTCGTGAGACTCATGTTTGCTGCAAGCCTGGCCGGCGCGACCGCCGTGCAGGCGGCCTCAGTCGAGACCCTGCTCATGCCGGGCAAGGTCGCGAACGCGCACGCCAAGCTCGAGGAAGTCTGCAGCAACTGCCACGACCGCAGCAATCGCGTACGCCAGAGCGAGCTCTGCCTCGTCTGCCACAAACCGATCGCCGCCGATATACACAGCCGGACCGGCTACCACGGGCGCATGCCCAACGCCGGCGCCGGCAAGTGCGTCGGTTGCCACACGGAGCATCAGGGACGCGAGGGCGACATCGTGCGCCTGGATCGCAGCAGCTTCGATCACTCGCTCACGAATTTTCCGCTGCTGGGCGCGCACCGGACTCTGGATTGCCTCAGCTGCCACAAGGCCGGCGTGGCCTTCCGCCAGGCTGAGCCGGCCTGCATCGCCTGCCACAAGAAGGACGACTACCACGGCGGCCAGCTGGGCAACAAGTGCGGCGATTGCCACAACAATGACAACTGGACCGGCGCCCGATTCGATCACGGCAAGACCAAATTCAGCCTGACCGGGGCCCACCAGTCGATCAGCTGCGGGGCCTGTCACCTCGGCGGCCAGTACAAGTCCGCACCGCTGAGCTGCTTCGGCTGCCACGCCACCGACGATGTCCACCGCGGCGAGCGCGGGACCGAATGTGCCAAGTGCCATACCACCAGCGACTGGAAGACCGCGAAATTCGATCACGAGAAGGAGACCGGATTCGCCCTCCTCGGGCGGCACAGCAGGATCGACTGC
>DATFUG010000154.1:0-7250 GCA_035261025.1 Steroidobacteraceae bacterium
CCAGAGTCTCCTGAATCAGCCGCCAGTCGGGCATCATTCGCCGCAGCAGCGCGTGCCGTTCGCCGCTCGCCTTGCGGTAATCCGCCATCGCTTCCTCGTGCGCCTTGACCGTCGAGCGGTGAATGTCCTCCAGGATCTCTGTGTTGGTGCTGCGCCCCTTGACTTCGGCAATGACCTTGATCGCCTGCGCCCAGCCAGGCGCTTCCGGCGGCACTTCCACCGCCTTCTCCTGATCTTCCTCGATGCGCTGAATGGACTCGCTCAGGCGGCGGCGCATGTCGGGATAGCCCGCCAGGTCCTTGCGGACGGTGTCTCCCACTCGGACAAATTCGCGCTCGACGATGCGCTCCTTGGCCTCACGGCCCGCCGCAAGAAGCACCGCGCGATTGCGCGCGGCAAGACGCTCCTGGGCGCGAGTGACCGCATGCGAAGCGACGCGCAGTCCTTGCGCCAGCGCGCCCGCGGCAGCGTGAATCACCTGGCGAGCGGTATCTCTCGCGAAGTACAACGCCGCGACGAGCAGAACGAGCAGGGTCGCCGCCGACACGATCGGCCAGGGTGTGATCGTCAACAAGCTACTCATGGACATAGGGGTGTTCTCTTAAGCAGGCGTGATGAACGGCAGAGGAAGGGGCGCAAGAGGCACGGAGACCTTAATCGAGCGGCCACGGGAGAGATGCACACCGGTATCGGCATGTCTCCCATGCGTGCGCGGCAAATCGAGCCGCAGGATCGCCGCGTCGTCTTCCATGCTAGCAACCCCGCTGTCGTAGGTTTCCCGTTAGACCGGTGGCTTTGCGACTCCTTCTTTCGAAGGGTGTGCCTCTCGTAGCTCAGCTAGCTTGCGGTGGCGGGATGCGGGTGTCAACGCGCTGAGTCGCGATTTGCGGCCAGCGTTATGTCACGCGAGTTGCAGCGGCTCCGTGCACCAGTTCTGTAGAGCCAGCCGGGGAATCATCAGACGAAATCGGATTCCGCCTTGCGCAAATATCAAATCAAGAATGACGCAGACGCACATAGTCCAAGGAGTGACCGCCTTGTCGGTCCGAGTGTTTTCATCGATTCGCCCCTTGATGAGTGGCAAGCAGCCAGCCCTCGGCCATTTAGATCGGCGGTCGTGGTGATCCGATGGAATTGGCCAGCATCGCGTCGACATCCGCAACAAACCCGGGAATGAATCCCACGTTCTTGGCGCTGCGCCACCAATCGCCGCCGCGCACCGTCCTCAATAACCCGCACAGCAATACGCCGCCAGTCAATTCAAAAGTTCCCTTTGGAAAGATGCCGCGCTGGGTTCGATCCCAGATGTGAAAGGCCGCCCAGGCGTTTTCCTGCAACAGCTGCTCCAGCCGCAGCTGATCGGCCGCATCCAGGGCGATTTCGCCTTGCAGGCCCGCGGTCATCAGCACGGCGACGTCGCGGTTGCGGGCAATCGCCATGCGGATCACGGTCCACTGCGCCATCGTCGAGTTGTGCTCGCTGCGCTGCAGTGCGGCCGTATTGGCTTTGATCTGTGCGCCGATGAAACCCAGAGACACGATGACCCCTACCGAGGCCACGATTTGAGCGAGATAAAACAGGTTCTCGAGTGTCATGGGCGACATCCTGCAAGTTACAGAACCGTCACATAACTTAAATTCGCCAGTAACAGAACTTCCATAGTGTCCTTGCGTCTGGCTGTCGCGGGCCGGGCTACAGCACCCACAGGAGACGCACGCAAATGGAATCCCAGACCCTAGCATTATCGCGCCGAACGGTTGCCCGCCTGGCGCTGCCCCTTCTTTTCCTGTTCCTGGCTTCCGGCTTTGCGACGGCCGAACCGGTCACCGTGAACGCCAAGCTCAGGTCCATCAAGCATATCATCGTGATCTACCAGGAAAACTGGAGCTTCGATTCGCTCTACGGAAAATTCCCTGGCGCCAACGGCATTGCCCAGTCCTCAGCGGCTTCGCTCAACCAGACCGACCGATTCGACGATGTGCTCAGCGGCCAGTCCGGGATGCCGTTCAGCCTGGTGTCTGGGACCGCGATCCTCACCACTCCACCGCAGCCTCTCAATGCCGGCCGGATTGACACGCGCTTTACGGCCGGGCTCGACACACTCCTGCCCTACGACGTCCTGGACCCGGCTAATTCGACGCTGCAGGCCAACGACACCACGGGCGACCTGGTGCACCGCTTCTGGCACGAACAGTCGCAGATCGACCATGGCACCATGGACTGGTTCGTCACCTGGAGCGACAACCCCGGCCTGACGATGAGTTACTTCGATGCGACCAGCATGCCCGAAGGCCTGTTGGCGCAACAATTCACCATGGCCGACAACTTCTTCCACGCGGCCTATGGCGGATCATTCCTGAATCACCAGTTCCTGATCGCAGGGGCGGCACCTGTCTACCCGAATGCGCCGACAACGATGGAGGCGACACTGGACTGGGACGGGCAGCTCCTGATGAACGCGGCGACCGGCAAGATTGTGCACGACGGCAACATCACGCCGATCGGCGGACAGTCATTCGCTGTCCTGGGCGCGACGTTCGATAAGAATTACGCCGTCAACACCATCTACTCTGCAAACCTGGTGCCCACGTTTGTCAACCTGGCAACTTCAGCGGCCAGCCTCCTGCCGTCCCTGAACGACAGCGACCCGAGCGATGCCACGCGACCGTATATGCCGACGATCGGCGACCGCCTCGATGCCGCCCGCGTGAGCTGGAGGTGGTACTCCGGCGGCTGGGATAATGCCCTGGCGAGTACGGCCAGCAATCCCGCGAACAACGGCATGGTCCTGAACCCGGCAATCGTCGATCCATTGTTTCAGTGGCATCACCAGCCCTTCGCCTACTACGACAACTATGCCCCGTGGAGAAACGGCGTTCGCAATCCGGCGTCCGCCGCGCACCTGCAGGATGAGAACAACTTTTTCAGGGACCTGCGGAGCCGCAGGCTGCCGTCGGTGGTCTTCATCAAGGCGCTGGGCCCCGACAATGAACATCCCGGCTACGCTGGACTATTGCAGGGCCAACAGCACGTGGCTGACCTGGTCAGCGCAGTGAGGAAGAGCGACTACTGGGAAGATACTCTGATCATCGTCACCTACGATGAGCACGGTGGCCGATGGGATCACGTCGCGCCGCCGAACACCAACGGCGTCTGGGGCGATGGCAGCCGCGTGCCGGCCATCCTGATCGGGCCGCATGCCAGGCACCGCTTCGTGGATCACACGCAGTACGACACGCTGTCGATCCTCAAGACCATAGAGACCCGCTTCGGGCTGGCACCGCTCACGGCACTCGATGCCGCCGCCAGACCACTGACAGCCAGTCTTCGGGATGAGTAGCTGGAGGGATCGGGGACGCCAAGGCCGTGGCCAGCTCTGCTGGCCGCGGTCCTTACACCGTCCGGCTTCACGCGAAAACGATGGCGATACGCGCGATCACGCCCGTTCACTCGCCGCTGACTCCACGGGTTTGAAGGCAACCCCACATCCCCCGATCGCGCAATACCCATCCGGATTCTTTGCCAGGTATTGCTGGTGATAGTCCTCGGCGTAATAAAACGGCGGGACGTCGCCAATCTCGGTGGTGATGCGCCCGCGGCCCGCGGCGCGCAGTGCCTCCCCATATTCGCTCCGGCTGGCCTCGGCGGTCATGCGCTGCGCGGCATCGCTGCAAAAGATGACCGAGCGGTACTGCGTCCCGATGTCGTTTCCCTGCCGCATGCCCTGGGTCGGGTCGTGCGATTCCCAGAACAACCGCAGCAGCGCCGGGTAGGAAATCACCGCCGGATCGTAGACCACGAGTACCACCTCAGCGTGCCCGGTCCGGCCACTGCAGACCTGGCGATAGTCGGGATCGACGGTGGTGCCCCCGGCATAGCCCACAGCCGTGCTGTAGACGCCGCGCTGCTCCCAGAACAGGCGCTCGGCGCCCCAGAAGCATCCCATGCCGAACAGCGCCTGCTTGAGGCCGGCGGGAAACGGCGGCCGGAGGGTGTGTCCATTGACGAAGTGATTCATCTCTTTCTCCTGCGCGCTCATCGGCCCTCCTTCCGTCGATCTTAGTCAGCCTCGCCCATTGCCGTTAGAATGGCGCCTGTTCCAGCCACCACCCGACCGTTCAATGGGCATTTCAAACGCACACAACCTGACGCGGACTCCCACTATAGAGCCGCGCCCCTATGGATTGCGAGTCAGCCTCCGGGCCCTCGATCCCTTCGGGGTACTGTGCGGCGCTGACTGGCAGCGCACGCATTGGTACCGCACGGTGGCCGAGCGCGACGCGGCCCTGGTGGAGATGAGCCGCAAGCATGAGTATTCGCGGCCCGGTGACCGGCCCGCGCTGGTGTTCGCGAAGGTGGAAAACCTCGCCTCCAGCCGCGGCCTGTAGTGCTCAGAAACTGCGGCCGAGGAACAGATAGAAGGCCGTGACCCCGCTCTCATCGTAGCCCGCGGCCAGGTACACCGGTCCGATATAGGTGTCGGCCCCGAAGAACAGCGCCGCGTCGCGGCGCGCGGAGCTAAAGCTCAGATCGCTGCGCGCGCTCCAGACATTGCCCAATTCGAGCGACAGTCCGGCGTAGGCCGGCACGTTGAGGACGCCCTCGCCGCCGCGCCCCACGCTGCGAAAATAAATGGCGCGCGCGATCGCATAATGTGGACCGGCGAGGGACTGTGCCGGGAGTCCCGACAGGCTCAGGAACCCGCCCAGCGGAAAGAAGCTGCGCACGTTGGTGTCGCTCCCACCGATGGTGCTGCCGCCCGAGACCCACAGCAGGCCGGTGTCCTTGCCGCGCGACCAGGCGCCGCGCCAGTCCAGCGTCAGCAGGTCGGACACCGGAGCGCCCCGCACCTGCTGCTCGAAGCGCGCCCCCAGGCTGAGCGCCTGGCCGCTGCGCGGAAAGTTGGTACTGTCGAGCCGGTCGTAATTGAAGTTCACAAAGCCGGCGCGTGCGTGATAGGAAGTCTCGGGTGTGCTGAAATCGCCGAGCCGGACGTATGTGCTGCCGCGGCTGTCCACGACGCCACCGCGCAGTTCGCCCCAATTGCCAAATTCGCGGCCGAGGTCGATGCCATATTCGAAACTGCGCACGCGGAACGTACCGATTCTGGTTCCGGCGGCATCCAGCTGGGGCAGGTCGTGTGCCTGCGCCAGCAGGTGCGGGGCCACAAAGTAGCGGTGCCACGCGGACAGGGGCTGGTAGAACTCGACACCGACGCGCGGTGAAGCGCCGATCTGCAGGTCCAGCACGGACTCGGCATTCAGGGCATTGAGTTCGGTGAAGGACAGGCGCATGGCGGCGTTGAAGGTGCTGTTGCCGGCAAAATCATCCTGGAGCGAGAGGCCCAGCCGCAGGTAGTTCGGGCCCCAGGAATTGCGCCGCGCCGTGAACTGCAGGCCCTGGTCGCCATTTCCGGCTTGCACCAGGCGGTAGTCGAGCTGCTCGAGATTGCCGCGGCCATAGATGTCGGCGACGCGCTGGGCGACAAGTTCGGGTTGCAGGGGCTGGTTCAGCTGATCAGCGAACACCTCGCGCAGCAGGCTCGCATAACGGGTCGAGGCGGCGTCCGTCGTGATGAACTTCACCACGGGAGTGGGCGCGGCAGAGGACGCCGGCGCGCGCTCCGCCGCGAGCGCAGTTGCGCCTGCGGCATTCCCAGCCGGCGCCGCGAGCGCGGTGAGCCGCGCCAGCACGACGCGCGCCGCATCTTCGCCGGCCTGCACGCTGCGGGGCACGGCGCTGAAGTCGTAGGAATTGCGCTGGCCGAGTGCCGGTTCCAGCAGCAGATCCCGCGGGCCCAGCGTGGCTCGCTGACGCTCGACATCGCGCCGCACCAGGATCGCGAGGGCCTGGTTGGAGACGCTGGTCAGGGAATTGAGCCGGTCGCGCGTCTGCAGCGGAAAGCCAGCATCGACGACGATCAGAACGTCCACACCCATGCCGCGCGCCACATCGATCGGCAGGTTTTCCACCAGGCCGCCATCGACCAGGAGTCTGCCGTCGCGCTCCACCGGGGCCAGGAAGCCGGGCGCCGACATGCTGGCTCGCAGCGCGGTGGTCAGATCGCCCGAGTCCATGATGACGGCAGCGCCGGATTCCAGGTCGGTGGCGACGGCGCGAAAGGGTATCGGCATGTCATCGAAGCGAGTGACGTTCACCACGGGCAGCGTCGCGCGGCGCAGCAGCTGGGTGAGTTTCTGGCCCTGGATCAGGCCTGCGGGTATCTGCAACCTGTGCCCCTGAACTCCGAGCGGCAGGTTGACCAGGAAGTCCCGGTCCTCCTGCTTGCGCCTGAAGCCCAGGTCCGCCCGACGCGGACGATCGCTGAACGCATCCTGCCAGTCGACCGAGGTGAACAGGGCCTCGATCTGCCGGCCACTCATGCCGCTGGCGTACAGGCCGCCGACCACGGCGCCCATGCTGGTGCCGGCGATCGCATCGACGTGCAGGTGCAGCTCGTCCAGTACTTTCAGCACGCCGATATGCGCCGCGCCGCGCGCACCGCCTCCGGACAGCACCAGGCCAATGCGAGGGCGCGTCGGCTCCGGCAAGGCGGGCGCCGCGCCCGTTGCACCGGCACTCCACACCGTGCCCGCCAGCAGGAGTCCAGCCAGGATGAGTGCCGTCAGGCGCATGCTCAGGGTACGCGCATCTTCCGTGGGTTGAAGCGGGGCGGCGGAAATCGCAGCCGCAGCGATTTCAGCTGCGCGAGCAGGATCTTCGCGACCGCCAGATCACGCAGCCATTTGTGATCGGCGGGGACAACATACCAGGGCGCCTGTTTCTTGTTGCAGCGAACCAGCATGTCGAGGAAGGCCTGCCGGTAGGCCGACCACTGCGCGCGCTTCACAAGGTCCTGCGGATCGAATTTCCACTGCTTGCGCGGATCGTGGATGCGCTCCTCGAAACGACGGCGCTGCTCCGCCTTGCTGATGTGCAGGAAAATCTTCACGACCCGTATGTCATTCTCCACCAGCATGCGCTCAAACTCGTTGATCTGGCGGTAGCGCGCCTGCCAGACCGCGCGCGGCGCGAGCGAATCGACCCGCGCAATCAGCACGTCTTCATAGTGCGAACGGTTGAACACCGTGATCGTGCCGCGCGAAGGTACCTGCTGGTGGATACGCCACAGGTAATCATGGCGCAGCTCCTCCGGGCCCGGAGTCTTGAAGGCACTCACCGTGCATCCTTGCGGATTGAAGGCTGAAAACACGTGCCGGACCGTGCCGTCCTTGCCGCCGCCGTCGATG
>DATFUG010000155.1:0-3197 GCA_035261025.1 Steroidobacteraceae bacterium
CTTGATTTGCGACCTGAGTCAAATTCTACGAATACAAGCCGCAATTCTGGTTTCAACCGGTCTTGCGTCCGATCGCCGATTTATAGCTTCCAGCGGGCGTGTGAAACGCCACGTTGAAACGGTTCCAGCCATTGATGGCGACAATCGCCAGTGTGAGTTGCGTCGATTCAACCTCGTTGAATTTCTTTGCAGGCCGTGTTGTAGACCGCGTCTGGAACCTGTTGGTTCTCAAGGCGAGTGACCGCCTCGGCCCACGCCAACGCGGTGCGCTCGCGGCTGCTGTAAAGATGCGGCGCATTGTGCAGGTCGGATGTTGTGAATCAGCGTTGGCTGGCACGCCGGGATCCCGGCTGCGCGTCAGGAATACCCTGAGCCTGCAGCTTACTGATCTCTGTGGTGAGCTTGTCGAAGCTTTGCCGCGCCGCGGCAAGAGCGAGCGAGGTCGCCTTGAGCCGCTCGGCAGAAGTGCCAGCAGGAGCCGCGGCTGGGGCCAGCCAAGCAAGGTGTGGGGACCAGCTCGCGATCACCTCTCTGGCCGCGGCACCGTAAGATTGCCAAGCCACGGCGGCAGCAACGCCGATGAAAAAAATCATCATGAAGCGGATGAAGGCAAATATCGGACTGGGACTCATCAGCATCCCTCCTTTCCGTCTGAACTGATGCACAAGGGCATCGTCATGTGAACTTAAACCAGGCGGGACACCAGCAGTCGCGGGCCGGAGATCGGCGATGGCAAACGCAAGCGAGCGCGCCTCTCGCGATTTACCGAGTGGACCTGCGCCGCGGCTCGTTCGCCCCCTGCACCTCCAGCCTATTCATCTCATTGACGGCCCGGTCGAGGTTTTGTCGCGCTGCTACGAGAGCAAGCGATATCGTTCTGATCCGCTCGGAAGAAGCGGTGGGTGCCAACCAAGTAAGATGTGAGGACCAGCTCGCGATCGCCTTTCTTGCGGCGCTGCTGTAGGACTGCCAAACTACGCCGGCGGCAAAACCAATGACAAAAATCATCACGACGCGAGCATATGGGAGTGAGAGCAGTGTATCGAGCCACGACCGCGCTCTCACCATCAGATTCTGGCCCAAGGCGCGAAGGGACAGCTTGTTCGAATGTCCAGCGCGGGCTCTAGAGAGCTCGGATCCCGCGGAAGTCGGATTGGGATTTATTGGCATGGCACCCCTCCATCTGCCAACTAGACCTATGCAACGCCTCATCATTAATGCGGGCGGCCCCCGTTCGGTCCGCACGCGGAAAGCTATAACGAGGGTGCCGTTAGGCATTCCGTGGGCGGGAAAATGGCCGTCAGCTTCAACAGTGGGTAAGTGTTGCAATCGGGACACAGGCCTAAATGGCCGGAGGTGCCGCGTAACCCTTTGCACTATCTAACTTTGTGCCGCTTGCCGGCTAGAGACTTCCGCTCGCCTTTATGCACAGGATAAGCGTGCGCCTGCGCCTGCTTCGGATCTGGCGACAGGCAACACGGGCTGCCACGGGAGCCCGAATCACCTTCGTTTAGGTTCCGGGGCATAGACGGCCACAGCGTCTTTGAGGTTCTCGCAACCGGACCAGTCGATTGCGACCATGTGCTCCCTGAGCCACAGCATCTTGTCGCCGTGGAAGTGAGCGGAATGCGAGGTCAACGCGATTCCCAGAGCGTCGTCGCCGACTTTCTGCAGCTTACCGCCGCTGTACCGTGATCAGCTTCGTCGCCGGCACCTTGAACTCGATCGCGCCCTTTTCGATGGCCTCTCGCTCGTCCACCCTTCGACCTCGCCAAGCGGCTTGGCGTTGGCCGCAGCCTTGAAGATATCCACGACGACAGCGGCGGCGGTTCGGGCTTACGCGCCACGTCAATTCTCGGGCGGAAGCTTCCCGGTAGCTGCGTGGCCGCTTGCGGCGCGCGCGCAGCAGGGCGACCGCGTACGGCGCATCGGCGTGCTCATGCCGGGCGACGAAAACGATCCGATGGCCTTGTGCGCTTGATCCAGCCGCCCGGCAAGGGCATGGGCGGAGAAGGGACTTTTGCAGCAGCCAAATCACGCTGGCGCAGCGCGCATGGCTGCGGCCAGCCATACTAAGACGCCTCGTCATAGCGGCCGGCGTAGAAATGACCGGCGCCAATTAGGGCAAATGCGAGAGAAGTCGCTTTTGCTGGGTGCCTACGGCTACTACGGCTGAGGTGCGTTGATCCGCCTTTGCGCAATTGCGTTGACTGCCGCGGCTTCGGCCCGGCGGTGACCGCGGCCTTCTGCACCGTCCAGATGGCGATGCAGCGAGGCGCGATCGACCTACGTTCGACCGTTTGTGCAGTGCGCGACCTAACCTGGATTCGACGCGTGGACCCAGTCCCCGGTGTCATCGTCTTGCGGGGGCCGGGATCGGTTCATGGTATCGATTCGTTAGCTGGCGGTCACCCATTTCACCAGGCGATCGAATTGCGCCAGGACATAATTGACTGTCGTTTTCTGGAGATTGTCCGCGGTCGTCCAGTTCACAACCGGACTGGGCTCCATGCTGTCGTGGATCGCGGCGCTCCCAATCGTCAACGCCACACCGACGATGAGTCCGAAGATAAATCGCATTGCCGATACTCCCTGGTGGCTCTTCACGACGCTTCGGCGGCAGCGGGTGCGACCCGACGCCGCAAGCCTGTCACACGCAAAAAGTTCTCCGTGGCGCAATCATAAGCGACCGCGCATGGCGCGAAGATGTCCGATCCCTGAAGATTGTTGGATTCCGGAGATGAGGTGGAAATACGAAATCAAGGAAGATTCAAGGCGCCGGACCTTCTGGTCCGAGGCTGCGCGAACCGAGCGGTCGCAGTTTCTAAGGTTACAACGTCTTGATCGTTGAATGTCTGCATCGGGTGTGCGCCGTGATAGCGGCGCTTTCCAGTGGGTGCAAGTCCCACCCGGCAACCGCTCCAGCCGGAAGCAACCGGAGCAGCCAAGGAGGTAACGAACTGGCTGAAGCCTTCGGAATGCGTGTCACGAATTGGTGACAGCGCGAGTGTGCAGGCCGCAACGAGAGTGAACGCTGAGCAAACCTCGAAAAGGACAATGCGCAGGCCGACCCGACAACCCTTTCGGGGAAGGCTGACACGGCTGGGTGACTGAGCGAAAACTACGCCCAGACGCTGCGCCGGGGTAGTGGCGGCAGCATGTACACAAGGAAAGCGTACGCAACACGGGAAGCCCCA
>DATFUG010000156.1:0-2304 GCA_035261025.1 Steroidobacteraceae bacterium
GCCAGCGTGGGCTCGCGGTGCGGAGGATTGGCGGTCGGCAGGAATCGCACCTGCGCCAGACGGAGCGATTGCCACAGCTCGAAGGCCGTGCGCAGGTGGCCATAGTGAACCGGATCGAAAGTACCGCCGAACAGGCCGATCGGTTCGCTCATGCGCGCCGCAGCTCCGGCAGGCTCGCCGCGCGCGGCAGGGGGAGCGTGCGCAGGCCGCACATCTCAGCCACCAGCAGCGCCATCACGTCCCAGGCCTCGCCGTGCGCCTGTCCCTTGGCCACCCGGTCAGCCAGCGCCGCGCGCGCCACCAGGCGGGACATCGACACGGTGCGCGCCACCTTCCCTTCGCCGTGCAGCGCGCGCACCAGCCACCACAGGATTCGCACGGGCTCATCGCCTTCGGCCCGCAGCGCGGCCAGCACCCGCAGGGCCCGCACCGCGTCGCCCTCGGCGATCGCCTGCACCAGCGCGGCGACTTCGAAGCGGGCATTCTCGCCCGTGGCCTCGGCCAGCTGCTCCAATGACAGCTTCGCCCCGCTGCCAAAGCGCAGCAGCAGCTTGTCGATCTCCTGTTGCGCGGCCAGCAGGTTGCCCTCCGTACTGGCCGCGAGCAACCCCAGGGCTTCGGCCGACAGTTCCAGTCCTGCCGCCTTGAGCCGTTGCTGCAGCCACTCGGGATAGCGCGCCGCCTGGGGCGGCCAGAGCGCCAGCCAAGCGCCGCGCTCCTGCACCTCGCGCACCCATTCGGAGCCCGCACTGTCGCGATCGAGTTTGCCGGTGACGATGAGCAGCAACAGCTCCTCGCCCGCCGCGGCGATGAGCCTGAGCAGCGCCGTGAGGCCATGCCCGGGCTTGCCCGTGGCCATGCGCAGCTCGAGGATCCGGCGGCTCGCGAACAGCGACTGGTTGCGGGCGATGCTCAAGGCCTGATCCCAGACCGCCGCCGACCGCTCGATGTAGACCTGTTCGCGCTCCTCGAAGCCGAGCGCGCGGGCACGGGCGCGGATGGCGTCCAGTGCCTCGGAAGCCAGCAGCGGCTCATCGCCACTGAGCAGATAGACGGGCAGCAACCGCTCGGCGAGCTGCCTGGAAAGTGTGTCGGCGGTGAGTCTCAAATGTGAACGCCCTGAGGTCCTGGCCCTGTCCGATCCTCTTAAGGATGGGAAGACTAGCGCAATCGCCGCGGCCGGTGTGACTTGCCGGCGGCGCGCCGGACAGACTACGCTGGCGTCATGGCCACCGTATTCGAACGCATCGTCGCCGGGGAACTGCCGGCCCAGATCGTGCATAAGGACGAGCGGGTCACGGCTTTTCGCGACCTGCATCCGCGCGCGCCGGTGCACATCCTGATCGTACCCAACAAGCCCATTCCCACCGCCAACGACATCGCGGATGCCGACGAGGCGCTGATCGGCCACCTGTACACGGTGGCCCGCGACCTGGCGCGCCGTGAAGGCATTGCCGAGGATGGCTATCGGTTGATCATCAACTGCAATGCGCACGGCGGCCAGGAGGTCTACCACCTCCACGTGCACCTGCTCGGCGGCCGGCCGCTCGGGCCCATGGTGTCCGCGTGAGCCGCGCCAGCGCGCTGTACCCGCCGGTCCGCCCCTATCGCCGGGGCTGGTTGCGGGTGTCGCGACGCCACGAAGTGTACTTCGAGGAGTGTGGCAACCCTAAGGGCAAGCCCGCGGTATTCCTGCACGGCGGTCCGGGCGGCGGCACCACCCCCGCGATGCGCCGCTTCTTCAATCCGCGCCGCTACCGCATCGTGCTCTTCGATCAGCGCGGCTGCGGCAAGAGCCGCCCGCACGCCTCGCTCATCGAGAACACGACCTGGGATCTGGTGGCGGACATCGAGCGGCTGCGCCGGCACCTCGGGATCAGCCAGTGGCAGGTGTTCGGCGGCTCCTGGGGTTCGACACTGGCGCTCGCCTATGCGCAGCGTCATCCGCGGCGCGTGAGTGAGCTCGTGCTGCGCGGGATCTTCCTGGTGCGGCGCTCCGAGCTCGAGTGGTTCTATCAGGATCCGCTGGGCGCGGGCGCGCTGTTTCCCGATCGCTGGGAGGATTTCGTGGCGCCCATCCCCGAGCGCGAGCGCCGCGACATGATGGGCGCCTACTATCGCCGCCTGACCTCGCGCAGCGCCACGGTGCGCGCGCGCGCAGCGCGCGCCTGGTCGGTCTGGGAAGCGGCCACGAGCTATCTGCGCGCGAAGGAGAGCGACATCTCCCGGTTCACCGATCCGGAATTCGCCGCAGCCTTCGCCCGTATCGAGTGCCACTACTTCGTCAATCGCGGCTTTCTCAAG
>DATFUG010000157.1:0-15845 GCA_035261025.1 Steroidobacteraceae bacterium
CGTGGAGGAATGTCGCGCCTTCCTGCGTGACCTGTGCACCCCGGCGGAGCTGCAGGCCATGGCGGACCGATGGGCCGTGGTGCGTGATCTCGAGCGCGGCCTGCCGTACCGGGACATCCACGATCACACCGGCGTCAGCGTCACGACCATTGGTCGCGTGGCACGCTACCTCGCGCAGGGCAACGGCGGCTACGCCATCGCCAGCCGGCGCCTCGGGGTGCCAGCCCGTGGATAAGGAGCCGCGACTCAAACTGGCGGTGCAGAAATCGGGACGGCTGACCGATCCGTCGCTCGATCTTCTGGGTCGCTGCGGCCTGAAGCTCTCGCGCGGCAGGGATCAGCTCATGGGGTTTGGCGAGAACATGCCACTTGACGTGCTGTTCGTGCGCGATGACGACATTCCGGATCTGGTGCAGGAAGATGTCTGCGACCTGGGGCTGGTGGGACTCAACGTGCTGGAAGAGCGGCGCCTCGAGCTGGCGGCACGCGGCGCCCAGGCCCAATTCGAAACAGTGCGCGACCTTGATTTTGGCCGCTGCCGGCTCGCCCTCGCGGTGCCCGATGGCGCAAGCTTCGCCGGCCCGGAATCGCTCCGGGGCAAGCGTATCGCGACCACCTTTCCTTTCCTGCTCGACCAGTTTCTCAAGCGACAACTGATCGGTGCCGAGATTGTCACCCTGTCGGGCGCGGTGGAAATCGCGCCGCGCCTCGGGCGAGCCGATCTGATCTGCGACCTGGTTTCCAGCGGCTCGACGCTGCAGGCCAATCACCTGCGCGAGGTCTATACGGTGCTCGAGAGCCACGCCGTGCTGATCCGCACGCCGGTGATCCTCTCGCCGTTCAAGAGCGAGTGGGTCGCGCGCCTGCTGATGCGCATTGACGGCGTGGAGCAGGTCAAGGAGAGCAAGTACGTCATGCTGCACGCGCCGCGGGCCGCGCTCCCCGAGATCCGCAAGCTCCTGCCGGGAAGCGAATCGCCCACCATCATCCCCCTCGAGGGCAGTCCGGACCGGGTCGTGGTGCATGCCGTGTGCCGCGAGAACGTGTTCTGGGAAACCCTCGAGAGCCTGAAGCGGGTGGGGGCCAGTGCCGTACTGGTCCTCCCGGTCGAGAAGATGCTGGCCTGAATATGGAGCGGCTCGATTGGCAGGACCTGGACGATGCCGGCCGCTGCGCTGCGCTGGCACGTCCGCCGGAAGACAGTGATCCGCGCTTTCTGGGGCGGGTGCGCGAGATCATCGCCACGGTGCGTCGCGAGGGCGATGGCGCACTGCGCGGCTACGCAAGCGAATTTGATCACGCCGAGCTGGGATCGCTCCAGGTGTCAGAGGCGGAATTTGCGGCGGCGGAAGCGCAGCTTGCGCCCGAGGCGCTGCGCGCGTTGCAGACCGCGATCAACAATGTCACGACTTTTCATCTGGCGCAGATGCCACGCGATGTCAGCCTGGAGACGCAACCCGGGGTGCGCTGCGAGCGCCTGGTGCGGCCGATCCAGGCGGTCGGGCTGTATGTGCCCGCCGGGTCCGCGCCGCTGCCGTCAACGGCGATCATGCTGGCGGTGCCCTCGCGCCTCGCCCGTTGCCCGCAGCGGGTGCTGTGCACGCCGCCGCGCCGGGACGGGACGGCCGATCCGGCGGTGCTGGTCGTGGCGCGACGCTGCGACATCGACTCCGTATTCAAGGTGGGCGGGGCCCAGGCCATCGCGGCGATGGCCTATGGGACCGCAAGTATCCCGAAAGTCGCGAAGGTCTATGGGCCCGGAAACCGGTGGGTGAATGCAGCCAAACAGCTGATCTCCACCGATCCTCAGGGTGCGGCGATCGACATGCCCGCCGGGCCCTCTGAAGTCATGGTGATTGCCGACGAAACGGCGAGCGCCACTTTTGTCGCCCTCGATCTGCTGGCGCAGGCGGAACATGATCCGCACGCGCAGGCGCTGCTGCTGACGACGTCGGCGGAGCTGGCGGACCGTGTCGCCGCGCGCGTCGCGCAGCTCGTGCCGGGTCAGCCGCGCCGCGCGGTACTGGAAAAGTCGCTGGCCGCGGCACGCCTGATCGTGGTGCCCGACCTCGCCACCGCCGTGGCGATCGCTGAGACCTACGCTCCGGAACACCTGTTGGTCCAGACGCGCGCGCCACGCGCCCTGCTGGGCTCAATCAGCACTGCCGGTGCGGTGTTTCTCGGCGCCTGGTCGCCCGAGCCGCTGGGTGATTACTGTTCCGGCACCAATCACGTACTCCCAACCAACGGGTACGCGCGCGCCTACAGTGGCCTCGGCGTCGGTGACTTCATGCGCAGCATGGTCGTGCAGGAACTCAGCGCCGCGGGCCTCGAGCAGCTCGGCCCGGCGGCGGCCACGCTGGCGCGCCTCGAAGGGCTGGAGGCGCACGCCGCCGCCGTCGAGGCGCGGTTGGAGCGGCTGCGCGCCAGGGAGGCGCGGCACGCCGGGCTGTACTCATGAGCTGGATTACCGCCCTGGCGCGCCCTGAAATCCAGACGCTGCAGCCCTATCAGCACGCCAGCTGGGAACCCGGACTGGTGCGCCTCCACGCCAATGAGCTGCCCTGGCGCGCGCCGCTCGATACGAGCGAGGCGGGTCTGAACCGGTATCCGGAACCGCACCCGCGCCAGCTCGCCTCCTGCCTGGCGGCGCACTATGAACTCAGCGCCGACTCTGTCCTGCCTTGCCGGGGAAGCGATGAAGCCATCGACCTGTTGACACGGGCCTATTGCAGGGATGGCAGGGACGCTGTGCTGATCGCGCCGCCGACCTTTGGCATGTACAGCCTGGCGGCGCGGATCCAGGGAGCGAGGGTCGTGGAAGTGCCGCTGCGGCGCGAGGTGGGCTACCGCCTGGAGCCCGCCGCGTTGCTGGCGGCCGTGACGCCCGCCGTGAAGCTCGTGTACCTGTGTTCGCCCAATAATCCGACGGGCAATCGGTTCGAGCGCGCGCTCCTGCTGGAACTCGCGCGCGCGCTGCTGGGGCGCGCGCTGCTGGTGATAGATGAAGCCTACCTGGAATTCTCCGGCGCGCCTTCCTTGAGCGCTGAGCTCTGCGCCCATCCTGGACTGGTCGTACTGCGCACGCTGTCCAAAGCCTACGCACTGGCCGGCGCGCGCTGCGGCGCGCTGCTGGCGCACCCGGATATCGTGGCGCTGCTGCAGCGGGTCATTCCGCCGTATGCGATATCTCAAATGACCATCGAAGTCGTACTGCGCGCGCTGCAGCCGGATTATCTGGTCGTGGTTCGGGACCGCATTGGGGCGCTGATCCGGGAGCGGGAGCGACTCGCCGCCGCGCTGGCGGGATTGCCCGGCGTCAGGCGTGTCTGGCCGAGCGAGGCGAATTTCCTGCTGGTCGATTTTGACGACGCCGGTGCCGCCCTGGCGCGCGCGCGCGCCGGGGGCCTGCTGCTGCGTGACTTGCGCCGCGCGCCGATGCTGGGCCAGTCCCTGCGTATCAGTGTCGGCACGCCGGAGCAGAACGATCGATTGCTGGCGAGCCTGTCATGAACGTCGCGGCGCAGGATTCCACGCCGACACTCTTTATCGATCGCGACGGCACGCTCGTCGAAGAACCCGCCGATGAACAGGTCGATGCACTGGAGAAGATCCACTTCCTGCCAGGCGTGTTTGCCGCATTGGGAGCTCTGCGGGATGCGGGGTACCGCTTCGTCATGGTGAGCAACCAGGATGGCCTCGGCACCGCATCCTTTGCGCGTGCTGACTTCGAGCGCTGCCAGGATTTCATTCTGCGAGCCTTTGCCTCCCAGGGGATCTGCTTCGAGGCGATCTTCATCTGTCCGCACCGGATCGCGGACGGTTGCGATTGCCGCAAGCCGCAGACCGGCCTGTTGCGCGACTGGCAGCGCAATCACGCTCTCGACGTCGCGCGCAGCGCGGTGATCGGAGATCGCGACAGTGATCTGGAGTTCGCCGCCAGGCTCGGGGTGAAGGGTCTGCGGGTGCGGCATCCGGCGGCGCCCGGTGAGAGCTGGCCGGACGTGGTGCGCGCGCTGCTGGCGCGCCGCGCACGGGTCGGGCGGCGCACCCGCGAAACGGTCATCGATGCGATCGTGGAACTCGGGGGTGACAGCGCCATTCACGTCGACACCGGCATTGGCTTCTTCGATCACATGCTCGAGCAGTTCGCCAGGCACGGTGGATTTGGCCTGCAATTGCGCTGCCAGGGGGACCTGCGGATCGATGAGCATCACACCGTCGAGGACTGCGCGCTGGCCCTGGGCGAGGCCCTGCGTCAGGCCCTTGGCGACAAGGCGGGCATCGGCCGCTATGGCTTCCTGCTGCCAATGGATGAGGCGGAGGCGCAGGTGGCCATCGATCTGTCAGGGCGCGCGTATTTCGCCTTTGAGGGCCAATTTGGCCGCGCGCAGGTGGGCGCGCTCCCGACCGAGCTGGTGCCGCATTTCTTCCGCTCCCTGAGCGATGCTCTGGGCTGCGCACTGCACCTGGCCGTGCGCGGAGAAAATACCCATCACATGATCGAGGCCTGCTTCAAGGGCGTGGGCCGCGCCCTGCGCCCGGCGCTGCGTCGCGAAGGTTGGGAACTGCCCAGCACGAAGGGAATGCTGTGAGCGAGGCAGAGGTCCTGATCATCGACAGCGGCGGCGCCAATCTTGCTTCGCTCCGCTACGCCCTCGATCGGCTCGGCGCGCGCAGCCTGGTGAGCGCCAATCGCGCCCAGGTTGGCGCGGCACGACGGGTCATGTTGCCCGGAGTCGGCGCGGCCGGCGACGCCATGGCGAGACTGCATGCCGCCGGATTGGTCGAGTGCATCCGAAACCTGCGACAGCCGCTCCTCGGCGTTTGCCTGGGGATGCAGCTGCTGTTTGCGCATTCGGAGGAAGGCGACATTGCCGGACTGGGGCTGCTCGCGGGCACAGTGAGCCGCATGCCGTCGGCGGCGGGCTGGCCCGTGCCGCACATGGGTTGGAATACCTGCCAGATCCTGCGCGACAGTCCCCTGCTCGCCGGTCTGAGCCCGGAAGATCACTTCTATTTCGCACACAGTTACGCGGCGCCCGTCGGTGAGCACACCTGTGCCGCGACGACCTACAGCCACCCGATGAGCGCAGTAGTCCAGCGCGGGAACTTTCACGGCGTGCAGTTTCATCCTGAGCGCTCGGCGGCTCCAGGCGCTCGTCTGCTGCGTAATTTCCTGGATTTGTAGATGCTGCTCATCCCCTCCATCGATTTGCGGGGCGGGCGCTGCGTGCGCCTGCTCAAGGGCGACTTCGGCACTGAGACCGGCTACGCCGTCGAGCCCCTTGAACTGCTGCGACGCTATCGCGAGCTGGGCGCGCCCTGGCTGCACGTCGTGGACCTGGACGGCGCCCGTGAAGGCACGCTCGCCAACGGGCCGACGATTGCCGCGCTGGCGACCCAACAGGGCGTCGCGCTGCAGACGGGTGGCGGCGTGCGGACGCGTGCCGCCGCGGTGGAGCTGCTGCGGCTGGGTGTTGATCGCATAGTGGTCGGGAGCGCCGCCGCGGAGTCGCCTGTTGAGGTGGCGGAGTGGCTGGCCGAGTTCGGCCCTGAGCGCATCGCTGTAGCCTTTGACGTCCGGCTCGATACGCAGGGAGTGCCGCTGATTCAGGTCCGGGGCTGGCGGCAGGCGACGGCTCTCTCGCTCTGGCGCGGCGTGGACAGATTCGGGGCCGCCGGCCTGCGCCATGTGCTCTGCACGGATATCGAGCGCGACGGCGCACTGGCGGGGCCGAATATTGCCCTGTACCGCGAGGCCGTGGCGCGCTACCCGGAGATTCAATGGCAGGCCTCCGGCGGCGTTGCCAGCGTCGCCGACCTCCACGCCCTTCAAGCCGCCGGGGTCGCCGCCGCCATCAGTGGCAGGGCCCTGCTGGAAGAGCGTTTGCCGCTGGAGGGGCTGCAGCCATTCTTACGCGTCGCATAATTCCCTGTCTTGACGTCCGTGAAGGCCGCGTGGTCAAGGGCCTGCGCTTCCGCGATCATCAGGTCGTCGGAGAAGTCATTGAACTGGCGCGCCGCTACCGCGATGCCGGCGCCGATGAGCTGGTGTTCTACGACATCACGGCCAGTCCCGAGCGCCGTACCATCGATCGCACCTGGGTCAGCCGCGTGGCCGAGGTCCTCGATGTCCCATTCTGCGTGGCCGGCGGGGTCCGCTCGGTCACCGACGCCGAGGAAATCCTGGCGGCCGGGGCCGAGAAGGTTTCCGTCAACTCTCCCGCGCTGGAGCGTCCCGAACTGATCGATGAACTGGCGCGGCGCTTTGGCGCACAGTGTGTCGTGGTGGGCATCGACAGCCAGGCGGCGCCGGACGGATTTCACGTCCACCAGTACACCGGCGATCCTGCCCGCAGCTGCGATACCCGGCGCTCCACCCTGGCCTGGGTGCGCGAGGTGCAGGATCGGGGTGCCGGCGAGATCGTGCTCAACTGCATGGATGTCGATGGGACTCGCACCGGCTACGATATTGAACAGTTGTGCGCCACGCGCGCCCACTGCCAGGTGCCCCTGGTGGCTTCCGGCGGCGCGGGCACGGCCGAGCACTTCGAGGCGGCGTTCAGTCAGGCTGGGGCTGACGCGGCGCTGGCCGCGAGTGTCTTTCACTCCGGCCATATCGCCATCGGGCCGCTCAAGCAGTTCCTGCGAGCCCGCGGCATCGAGGTGCGGGCATGAAACTCCACGTGGCGGACTTCGGGCAGCTCGCGTGGGAGAAGCAGGGCCTGTTGCCGGCGATCGTGCAGCATGCCGGGAGCGGCGCCGTCCTGATGCTGGGGTATATGAATCGCGAGGCCCTGCGCGCTTCCCTGGAAGGACGCCGCGTGGTGTTCTACAGCCGCTCCCGCCAGCAGTTGTGGGTGAAGGGTGAGACTTCAGGGCATACGCTTGAACTCGTCGATGTCCGGCAGGATTGCGATGCGGACGCACTGCTCGTCACCGCCTGGCCCGCCGGACCCGTCTGTCACCTCGGCACCGCAAGCTGCTTTGGAGATGAACCGGGGACGGTGGCCGAGGGCCTCGCCTTCATTGCCGAGCTCGAGACCATCATCGCCGAGCGCATTGCCGGCACTCCTGAGGGAAGTTACACGGCCAAGCTCTATCAGAGCGGGGTCAAGCACATGGCCCAGAAAGTGGGCGAGGAAGGCCTCGAGGTGGCGCTCGCCGCAGCGGGCGAACCGGACGAGCAACTCCTGGGCGAAGCCGCCGATTTGCTATTCCACCTGCTGGTCCTGTTGCGCAGCCGCGGACTCGGTGTTCAGGCCGTCGTTGACGAATTGCGCAACCGGCACGTCAGCCGGGTGACAGGGGCGCGGTGATCGGGCGCCAATCGCGCTCATCACGCCTGGATGTGGCCGCCCTCAATTCGCACATCCTGTCCGACGCGCAGATTGCTGGCGCCGCCGATCACGCCGGCCACCGTCGAGTTCCCGCCAGAAGAGCGCTGTTCTAACGACTGGATGATTCCATAGTTCGCGCAATCTCCCGCGTAGGGGCGATCATAGGAACCGGTGGTGGCGCAACCCGCAGCGATCGTGCCGCAGCCCAGCATCATCAGTAGAGTCATTCGGGCAGATTTGTGCATAGCGTACGCCTTGAGTCAGGATGGTGCTCCCTGTTCACGCGGTCTTCCGAACGACCGCGCACATAGGCGCGCGGCGCGGAGGGTGGTGAATGCTGGATTTAAGACCGCGGCGGTGGGCGACGCTTGCTGGCCTCCTGGTCCTGGCGGGCTGCGGCGGTTCCGGTGGCCCGGGCGGATCCTCGACGCCACCTCCGGTCCCCATCGCGACGGTGACGGATCTGGATCAGGTACCCCCCGATTCCTTTTCCCTGGCTTTTCTGCTCACCGATGGCACGGTCATGGTGCAGGGCGATGCTGTCGCCAATACCGGAGCGGCGGTGAGTGCCTGGTACAAACTGACGCCCGATGCGTTCGGCAGCTATGTGCACGGCACCTGGTCCCAATTGGCGAGTCTGTCGTCCGGATACGTGCCGTACGTCTTCGCCTCGGCGGTGCTGGCCGACGGCCGCGTGGTGATCGTCGGCGGTGAATACAACCAGGGAGTCTTTACCTTGACCGCCCAGGGTGCGGTCTACGACCCACGGCTCGATCAGTGGACGCTGCTGGATCCTCCTGCGGGGTGGGACTACATCGGTGACTCACCCTCCGTGGTGCTGCCGGACGGGCGCTTCGTCGTCGGCCGAAAGCTCGATGAGCAAATGGCGGCGCTGGATCCGCTGACCCTGACCTGGACGGCGCTCGCGTCCACGAACAAATCCGACTTCCATGCCGAAGAGGGCTGGACGCTGATGCCGGATGGGTCGGTGTTCACCTACGATGTCAAGAACGCGCCACACTCGGAGCGCTATGTGCCGGATCTCCAGCAATGGTTCAGCAACGGCAGTACGATTCCCGATCTGCACACGCCCACCGATACCCCTAACGGACTGACCTATGGTCCTTCCGGCACTCTGGTTTATTTTCCGCCGGGAGAGGTCGGCCCGGGTCTGCTGCTACCCGATGGTTCCGTATTTGCGTCGGGCACGCATATCGCCCTCTATCATCCGGGTGCGGATTCACAGGCCCTGGGCGCCTGGAGCGCCGCGGCCAATTTTCCCGATGGCGACTACAACACGGACACCTGCGCCGTGTTGCTGCCCAGTGGCCACGTGCTGCTGCAGGGGGCGCGGGCCGGGCAGTTGTACGAGTTCGATGGCATGACGCTCACCAAGGCCGTGAATGTGAAGGGCATCATCCTGCTGACGTTGCCTGATGGAAACGCCCTGATCTATCGCCGTTCGGGGCCCGGAATCTATCAACCCCAGGGTCACGCGCCGCCGGCCTGGGCGCCGACGGTCCTCAACTATCCGGCCAGCGTGACGCGCGGCAACTCCTATGCGATCGAGGGCACGCAGTTCAACGGCCTGTCGCAGGGCGCTTCTTTTGGAGACGAGTTTGAAGCCGCCACCAATTACCCCCTGGTGCGGCTCACCAATGCGGCCAGCGGCCACGTGCGTTACGCGCGCACCCATGATCACAGCACCATGGGTGTGGCGACTGGGAGCGCATTGGTGTCCACCCAGTTTGATGTCCCCCTGAATACCGAACCAGGCGCGACGGATCTGGAAGTGGTGGCCAATGGCATCGCGTCGACCCCTGTGGTGATTAGCGTCAACTAGCCTGGGCGCCGCAACTTTCCGCGCGGAGCGGAGTTAAACCTGTGCACGGGATTTAAACCCCCATGCGCCAGAGCCCAGTCCAAAAAACATGCTGATTATCAAGGAGTTGACCATGAATACGAATCGCAATGCCCAGGTACTCGACAGCCATCCGGCGATGGCTCAGTTCGGCCGTACCGTCGTGTGCGCCTTTGCCGCCGTGGCCCTGACCGTGGTGCTGCTGGGTGAAGTCGGCAAGTCGCCCGCGCAGGCCGCGCAGCGTGCTGCCGCCGAGCAGGCCAGCGAATACGTCGTCCTGTAAGCAGAGCTCAGCGTTTTGCTGACTCTGCACTCACTGCACGACGATGGTCCCGGCCATGCGGGGATGAATCGAGCACAGGAAATGGTAAGTGCCCGGCTTGTCGAATCTGAAGGCGTACTTTTCGCCCGTGTCCAGCGCGCCGGAACGGAACAGTCCTGTCTCGCTGAGCACGCTGTGCGGCTCGTCATCGTGGTTCACCCAGACCACCTGCGCACCAGCCCTGATCGTCACTGACATCGGTGCAAACATGAAGTCCTTGATGACGACCGTCTCCGGTGTGGGCGCTTCCGCCCACGCGCGCGCGCCGAGCGCCGCGCCGCCCAACAGGGTGGCGCACAAGATCGGCAGCAGAATTCGTCCATTTCCCAGCGTCACTTCATTTCACTCCTGTCGTTAAGACACACGCCGGTCAGGCGAGGGTGAGGTCATTGAGCGCGAGAGCGCGCGGATGCTTCACCTCCGACACGCTCGTGATCCCGAGGCTTCCGGGCAGCAGCTCCGGAGGCAGCTTGAGGGGGCCGGGCCCGGCACCTTCGCCGGCAGCCGGTTGCGGGTAGGCCGTGGAGCGTGCAGTGTGAAAGGTCACATGACCCTCGACCTTCTGCACGATCTGATGAATATGGCCATTCAGCACCGTGACCGAACCGAAGCGGCGCAACAGCGGCATCAGCTGATCCGCATCTCCCGTGCCCCAGCCCCAGGGCTCATAAATCGTCCAGAGCGGCATATGCGCGAATATCACGATCGGCGTGCTGGCTGAACGGCTCTTCAGGTCGGCCGCCGCCCAGGCCAGCTGCTCGGGCCCCAGGGTTCCCAGTCCACCCGGCTTGAACTGCAGCACATTGATCAGGGCGACGAAATGCACGCCGGCGTGATCGAAACTGTAGTAGCCCCTGTTGCCGGAAGCCTGGCCAAAGCGGCTGAAATATTCGGTGACCGTCGCATCGGCCGTGTCGTGCTCGCCCGGGACCGTGTGCACCTCGGTCGTCCGCAACCCGGATAACAGCTGCTGGGCCAGGTCGAATTCCGCGGGCCTGGACAGGTGGGTGATATCGCCCGTGTGCACAATGAGGGCGGGCGCCTCGGGCAGCGCATTGACGAGCGCGATCGTTCGGGCCAGCGTCCCGCTAACGTCGGGGTTCGCGTCTTTTGCGAAGCCAATATGGGTATCGCTGATCTGCACGAACAGCGGTCGTCCGCGTTTCGCGACCGTGGAGGCCTCTTCTCCCGCCATGGCCAGGTCGATGGGCGTAAAGACGCCACCGGCCAGGACAAACAGGGTGCCCGCGCCCCCAAAGGCCAGGCATTTCAGGGCGTCGCGACGCGAGGGATGGGCGGGTCTATCCGGCATGGCTGTCTCCTGCTTCGGGGTTCAGGAGAGAGGACTCCGCCCGGTGGCGTTTTATTCCGGTCGCTCTTCCGCGCGGCTGGCCTCGCGCAATAATCGCTCCAGGGCGAGCAATTCCGCCCAGCCGGTATCCGAGACGGCGCAGTACCCGAGATTGCCTGCGCTCCAGAAGGCGAGGTGATAGCCGCTCTGGGTCCCATCGCGCGGCAGGACGCGCCGATCCGTGACCCAACTGAACACATTGATGACGTGCGGCCCGTGTTGATAGACGACGACGGCCGCGCGCTGGCGATCCAGGGGATCGATGCGTCCGCCTACCAGCCGGTAGCCTTGCGCCGCAAAATCGGCCACCACCGGAGAGACGTCGGCGCGGCCGGCAAACCAGGGTTTTACCGTGTGGCGGTCCGTGGACAGGACCGCAATCAGATGATCCGGCAGGAGCGATTGCACGTGCGCGGCAACCAGCTGATCCACGAGCGGATCCTGGACCGGAGCGGTCACCACCAGGAAGGCGACGGCGGCCGCCACGGCCGCCGCGCCGAGGCCGCTGAGCGCGCCCAGCCAGAAGGGGCGCTTCTGCCAGGCGCGAGGAGAGTGCGAGTGCTCCCGATCGAGGGCACGCCCAATCCGGGCGCGGAGCGCCGCCGGTGCCTGCTCGCTCGCCAGGTCGGCGCGCAGCGCAGTTCGCAATCGCTGGTGGTCCTCCAGGGTTGTGCGGCACTCCGCACAGTGCTCGACATGTCGCTCAAAGGCCGCGGCGGCTGCCGCATCCAGCTCACCGTCAAAATAGGCCTGCGCGCGCAGCGATTCAGGACAGTCCACGCGCGCCTCCTGCGCTCTCTTCCCGTGCGCGCTCCTTCAATGCCGCGCGTGCGCGGGCCAGTCGTGACATGACGGTGCCGATGGGCACGCCGGTCACCGCGGCAATATCCCGGTAACTGAGGTCTTCAAGCTCTTTCAAGACCAGGGCCACGCGCTGCTCCTCCGGCAACGTCGACAACAGTTGGGTTAGGGTGCGCTGCTCGTCCTCGCGGATCGAGAGGCTTTCCGGGTCGGGCGTGGCCGCGATCATGGCCTCGCCATCATGGTCTTCGTACGTTTCCGGCAGCGGTACGTAGGCGCGGCGCTGGGCCTGCCTAAACGCGGTCGCATGGCAATTGCGGACGATGGCCAGCAGCCAGGCTCTGGCATCGGACCCACGCAAGGTCTCGAAACTCCGAAAGGCACGCAAGATGGCCTCCTGGGCGACATCGCCGGCCTCGTTGGACGAGCCCGACAACCAGCGGGCAAAGCGGAACGCGGCGTCCAGGTGCGGCAGGACCTCCGCTTCGAACCGCCGGCGCTTCTCATCCACAAAGGGGACCGCACAGTGCCGTCACGGGGCTCCGCTGCTCTCTCTATAAAGGAGTGGACTCCAGGGAAGCGGGCTTTATTCCCTTCAGGAGTGGTGGGCGATCTGCTGGGTCACCAGCCATTTCACCAGGCGGACGAAGGGCTCATTGCCGCCGGCGGACTGGGGCGTCACGCGGTACTTGCCAGCGACGATGACGGTCGGCGTTCCCTCCACCTGGTAAGCCCGGATCTGCGCATCCGCCTCGCGCATGTGGGCGTCCACGCTGAAGGAATGCGCTGCGCTGACGAACGCCTCCGGCTTGACACCCGTTTTTTGCGCATAGAACTTCGCCACGTCGACCACGGTCGGCATCGATGCCCTGGGCACATGGGTCACCGGGTCCATGATGGCCAGCTCGCCCGTCTTCCAGATGGCATCGAACACGGCGTCATGGGTACGCTCGATGAGCCCCAGGGACTGCGCCGCATAGAACGCGCGCTGAAAGGTCGGCCAATCCTCTTCCGGGTGCCACGAGGCTGGCAGATAACTCAGGCGGGCCTGCTTCGGGAGTGCCGCCTTGAGCTGATCCATGACCGGGTAGAAGGCGTTGCAGACGGGACACGCGTAGGAAAAGATCTCCACGACCTCGACCTTGCCCGGCGGGACCTGGGTCGGCTGCACCGGATCCACGAGAAAATAATGCACACCCTCGACCCACGGGGCATCGGCCGCCACCGCGACGGAGCCGAGCGCGGGAAGGGACAGGAGCCACAACAGCAGGTACCGCATGGCCCCATTCTATAAGTGTGCGCCGCTTTACGGCCAGCTTGCTGAAAATGCGGTAGTTTTGGCGGGGAGACTCATTGACAGCGGGGCCATCTGAGTGAGCTGGATCCAGCCGGTATGTTTCTGCCTGGGGCTCGCGATCGGCACCGCAGCCGGGGCGGCAGACTTTGGGTTCGAGTCGATGCGGGAGCTGATCCAGTCCCGCCGGATCACTTCGGCCGAAGCGCTCATCGAAGCCCTGCCGGTTGACCTGCGCTCTCATTACGCGCTCGTGTTTGCCAGCCGCAGCCTCCAGGGCGCCAGCACGGCCAATCCGCGCGCGATCCTGTTCGGATCCGATGCCGAATTCATCGTCACCTTCAACGGCGATCCAGCCAAGCGCGGCCACTCCGAAGTTGAAACCATGGAATTCGATCCGCGCAGCAACAGTTTTCTGTTCCGCGAAGTGCAGTTTCCTGCCGACCCGGGCGGACAGGTCGCGATTTCCGAGACCAACTCCGCGCGCTGCGTCGCCTGCCATGGCCAGCCGGCGCGGCCGATCTGGGACACACCGCCTTCCTGGCCGGGTGTCTATGGTGAGCGTTATGGCGCGGGCCTGTCCGCGAAGGAGGCCAGGGGCATGCGCGAGTTCCTTGCCCTGCAGCCGGGTCACCCGCGCTACCGGAACCTCATCGGCGCCGCCGCATTCGCGGATCGCGCGACCTACGTGGGCAGCGCCAGCGCGGTGTACAACGGCGTCAGGACCACGCCTCCGAACGCCCAGCTCTCCGCGCAGCTGACGGCGCTCAACAATCGCTCGATCATGTCCGAGATGGCGGCAAGTCCCGCGTTCGACGCGCACCGCTACGCCCTGCTTGCCGCGGCCGAAGGCAGTTGCGGTCCGCTGAAGGATTACTTCCCCGCACCCATGAGCAAGACGATCGCGCTGCAGCTGCGTGAGTTCAGGCGGACGAGCGCCGCCACGGATCGGCTCCAGGCCCAGGCTGTCGTGGCGCGCCTTGCCGGCGCGGGCGGCGGGTATCGGCGCGGCGCCGCTGCGGCCGGGCTCGATGAGCTGCGGTTCGTGGTCGAGCGCAACCTCGGGCTGACGACGCAGCACTGGACGCTCGCGCTGGAAGGCAACACCTACGACCTGTCGGCCCCCGAAGGCACGCAGTCACTCGCGCAGGTCCTGTTCGAGTGGATCGCGGTCAACGATACGGCGCTGCGCGGCCTGCACCACTACCGCTCCTTCACGGGTGACGATCGCTATTGCGAGCACTTGCGCCGCGCGAGTGTCAGCGCGCTGGAGGCCTGGTACGCCGCCCACCCAATGCCGGAGACGCCCACGGGCGGTGCGCGGTTGGCGTCCACCCAGCGTGCGATCCCTTCGAGTCCCGAGCTGCTGGAGCGGTGCGCGGTTTGCCACGCGGGCAAGATCGCCCCGTTCATTCCGTTTGCGGATCCGGACGCTCTTGCCAAGCGCCTGGTGAGCGGCAACTATCCCCATGGGCGCCTCCTGGATGAGATCCTGTATCGCCTGGCACCCGAGGCCGGATCGAAGAGCATGCCGCTCGGCATCGCGATCACCCCCGAGCAGCGGCACGGGCTCGAGGAGTACTTCCTCGGCTTTGCGCCGCGCGCCGCCCTGCGCGACGCGCAGTGATCCGCAGCATCCGCGGAGGACGCGATGAAACGTCGGCGGCAAAATGCGGCGATTGACGAACGTTACGGACTCGAACCGGTCTTCGAGCCCGGTGCGTTGTCCGCGGATGGGGCCGAGCCGGGAGACTCCACGTCAGTCGTGCAGGTCGAGTGTCCCTATTGCGGTGAACCGTTCACGACGGTGCTCGATTTGTCGGCCGGATCGGCGAGCTACATCGAAGACTGCCAGATTTGTTGCCAGCCGATTGAGTTCTGCGTTGTCGCCGGCGCTGACGGCGTACTGGATTCGCTCGAGCTGCGACGCAGTGATTAAATCACCTGTGTAGCGCACTCAATCAAGCGCTAGGCACCGGCCCTGGCCCGGCCCGCGAGGAGCTGCACCTCCCATGCGAATGCGACTCCACTGCCACCGCCGTGCTGCGCGAGAACCTCCGCCAGACGTGCAGCTGTCGCCTCACGTGCCCAATCTCGTTGCCATTCTCCCTGAACGGCAAGCCAGGTCATGGGCACCACACCGGCCTGAACCATACGACGTACGGCCATGTCATGGGCTTCGGCGGACACACCTCCCGAGGCATCAGTGACGATGTAGACCTCATAGCCCTCGCCCACGGCCTGAATTGCCGGCATGGCCAGGCAGATTTCGGTCCATAAGGCCGCCATCACGACCTTCTTTCGTCCCGTCTTGTTGACGGCTTCGACGACGCGCGCATCCTCCCAAGTGTTGATGTAAGTCCGATCAATCGGCTTCTGCTCAGGAAATACATCCTGAAGTCCCCTGATGAGGGAACCCCCACGTTCCCCAACCACTGTGGTCAAGATCGTGGGAACGCCAAATATCTGTGCAGTCTTGGCCAGCCCGATCACGTTGTTCACGATCATGGTCGGCTCGTGGCTGTGGAGGTTGGCGAACTGAAAGGGCTGATGGTCGATCAGCAGCAGCACGCTGTCCTTGGGTGTGAGAAGCGCTTGAAGTCCGGTCTTGCTCATGGTTGTATTCCTCGCAGATTGTTGGGCTTGGACGGCACGTCGCAAGCCACACTTCGAGAGTGCCTGAAGTCTGGAGCAACCGCTTCGTGTTGTTAAGTAGGCACCTTTTGGTAACCACCGGAGGCCAGATATCCATGAACAACGTCCCTACCCGAGCCTCCTGCGACGCCATTGGCAGACTGCTGGCGACGATTACGCGCCGATGGACCCTTCATATCCTCTGGATTCTCATCAGCGAGGGACCGACACACTTCGGA
>DATFUG010000158.1:0-7305 GCA_035261025.1 Steroidobacteraceae bacterium
TGTCAGCGCGCGCGATTCAGGGTTGCTGCGCCGGCTCGTCAGCGATGCCGAAGCCGAGGCCGGTGGTTTCGAGTACCTGGAGGCGCGGCGGTTCCAGGACGACATCGGTACGCGCCTGCCCGAATTGCGCGCCTGGTTCGAGCAGGCCGCCACCGCGAACAGCCTGGACTGGCGTCTGCTCGCCGCGGTGGGCTACCAGGAATCGCACTGGAGCGACCAGGCTACCAGCGCCGACGGCGCTGCGGGCATCATGATGCTGACCGCCCAGACCGCGCGGGCCATGGGTGTCAGCGATCGCACCAACACCATGCAGAATATCGCCGGTGGCGCCGCCTACCTTGCGCAGGTGCTGCGCATGATTCCGACGCACGTACCGGAGCCTGATCGCACTTGGCTGGCGCTCGCCGCCTATAACGTCGGCTTCGGACATCTCGAGGACGCGCGCATTCTCGCCCAGACGCAGGGCAAAGATCCGGATTCCTGGGCCGACGTCAGTCGCTACCTGCCCTGGCTCGCACAGGAACGCTGGTACGGCCAGGCCAAGCGCGGCTATGCGCGCGGCTGGGAACCCGTGCGCTTCGTCGAGCAGGTGCGCAGCTTCCTCGCCGTGCTCGAGTGGTACGGCGACGGCCAGGTGGTGCGCGTCATCCAGGCCGTTGGCGTCGAGCCCGCCTCAGGTGCGGCGATCGGCAAAAAAATCTCTTAGCAGGGCACTGCACTCTGCTTCCAGGACCCCGCCGAATACGTCGACCCGGTGATTCAGCCCGGGCAGCGCAAAGGCGTCGAGCATGCTGCCCGCGGCACCGGCGCGCGGATCCCAGGCGCCGAACACGACACGCCTCACACGCGCGTGCACGATAGCGGCTGCGCACATCAGGCAGGGCTCGAGCGTGACATACAACACCGAATCGTTGAGCCGGTAGCGGCCCAGCGCGCGGCCTGCGGCCCGCAGCGCCTCGATCTCGGCGTGGGCGGTCGGATCGCAGCCGCTGATGGGCCGGTTTGAACCCTCAGCCACGACGCGCTCATCGTGCACCAGCACGGCGCCCACAGGCACCTCGCCGGCAGCCCGCGCCACGGCGGCCTGCCCCAGCGCGGCGCGCATGAATTCGACATCGGCGCCGCTCATCAGCCCTTGATCCGCAGATTGGCCGGATCGTACAGCGGCCGCAGCGAAACGATGGCCGGATAGAGCCGGCTGGCGATCTCCACCTGCCACGTGCCGGTGTTGAGGTACCTTTCATTAACCGGCTCCCTGGACTCGATCATAGCGAGCCCCACGGCGCCGCCGAGCGTGTGACCGTATGAAGCGGATCTGAGGTACCCCACCGCCTGGCCGTCACGGCGCACGATTTCGGCGTGAAACATGAGTGGCTCCGGATCCTTGAGCAGCACCTGCGCGAGCCGCCGCGCGGGGGGACCTGCGGCCTTGCGCGCGAGCAGGGCCTCCTTGCCGATGAAACCGCCCGGCTTGGACAGATCAAGGGCAAAGCCGAGTCCGGCTTCAAGTGGATCGTCGGTGTTGTCGATGTCGTGCCCGTAGTCGCGATATGCCTTTTCCATGCGCAGGCTCCCCAGCGCCCGCAGTCCCGCGTGCACCAGCCCAAAGGCCCGTCCCGCTTCCACCAGGCGGTCGTAGACCTGCCGGGCCTGCTCGGCAGGGATGTAGAGTTCATAGCCGAGCTCGCCCAGATAAGTGATGCGCACGCACAGGGCACGCGCCAGGCCGATATCGATTTCGCGCGCACTGCGGAAGGGGAAGCCTTCGTTCGACAGGTCTGTCGTGGTGAGCGACTGCAGCAATTCGCGGGAGCGCGGTCCCTGCACGTTGAGCTGACCATAAGCGGAAGTGACATCGGTGACGCAGGCGTGCGCATCCTCGGGCAGATGCCGCTTCATCCAGGTTCCCGCGTGTCGCACCATCGTGTCGGTCACGACAACCAGGTATTCCTCGGCGCTGAGCTTGGTGACCGTGAGGTCGGCCTCGAGCAGACCCTGCTCGTTCAGCCACTGCGTGTAGGTGATGACGCCGGTGGCGCCGTCGACGTTGTTTCCCGAGATGCGGTTCAGGCAGCGGCCGGCGTCGCGTCCCTGGACCAGAAATTTCCCCATGAAGGACATGTCCATGACGATGACGTTTTCCCGCGCCGCGCGATGCTCGGCCTGCCAGTGGCCAAACCAGTCCTGGCGGCCCCACGACAGCGGCCCCGGATCGGGCTCGGCGCCCGCCGGCCCGTACCACTCGGGACTCTCCCAGCCACTCACTTCCCTGAAACAGGCGCCCGCCGCGGCCAGGCGATCGTGGAAGGGTGACTGGCGCGCACCGCGTGCGGACTTGAGCGACAGGGTCGGGTAGTGGCACTTGTACACCATGCCGAGTGATTCGATGGTCCGCTGCCGGCGATACTCGGGATTGGCCTGGTAGCCGTGCACGCGATCGATGTTAAAGGCTGTGACATCGACGTCCGGCGTCCCTGTGATGATCCAGTGCGCCAGCACGCGGCCCAGTCCGCCGCCGGTCAACACCCCCACGGAATTCAGCCCGGCCGCCACGAAGTAGCCCTTCAGTTCGGGCGCCTCGCCGACCAGCGGGCGCAGGTCCGGAGTGAAGCTCTCCGGTCCGCAGAAGAATTTCTTGATGCCGACCTGGGTCGTGATCGGCACGCGCGCCATGGCGCGCTCCAGAAACGGGGTCATCCGGTCCCAGTCCGGCGGCAGCTCGCCGAAGGAAAAGTCCTCTGGAATGCCCTCGATCTTCCACGGCGCGCATACCGGTTCGAACAGGCCCACCATGAGCCCACCGCCCTCCTCGCGGTAGTAGCCGTAGGCGCCCGGGTCTTCCAGCACCGGCATGTTCGGGGGCAGCCCCTTGATCGCCTCGGTAATGAGGTAATAGTTCTCGGCGGCCTGGTTTGGAATGTTGACGCCGGCCAGGGCGCCGAACTGCCGCGCCCACATGCCGGTGCAGTTCACGACGATCTCGGTCTGAATATCGCCGCTCGCGGTGCGCACCGCGCGAACGCGGCCCCGCTCCTGCAGCACCCCGAGCGCGGGCACGCCTTCCAGGAGCTTTACGCCGCGCAGGCGTGCGCCCTTGCCCAGCGCCATCGT
The DNA here is from genome assembly GCA_035261025.1 of Steroidobacteraceae bacterium. Classification (GTDB taxonomy): domain Bacteria; phylum Pseudomonadota; class Gammaproteobacteria; order Steroidobacterales; family Steroidobacteraceae; genus FEN-1191. Next base: position 3,112 of record DATFUG010000158.1, read on the forward strand.
GACATCGACCGGATTCACCCGGCCGTCTTCCTTGACGTAGAAGCCGGCCTCCATCCCATCGATGCTCACGAGCGGAAACAGGTCCTGCACCTGCCGGGGCGAGAGCTCCTGCACGTCCACTCCACAGTATCGGTTGAAGGCGGAAACCCGCCGATACTCCTCCAAGCGGTCCCGATCGGTCGCCGTTTCGATGAAACCAATGGGCGAGAATCCCGTAGCCTGCCCAGTCTCGGCCTCGAGCCGGCCGTACAGGTCGCGCGTGTACTTGCGCATTTCGGTTGAGGTCTGCGAGGTGGACCCAAAGGTCACCATCAGGCCCGCCGCGTGCCAGGTGGTGCCTGAGGTCAGGCGGTCACGCTCCAGCAGGACAATGTCCTTCCACCCCATCAGCGCGAGGTGATAGGCCACCGAGGTGCCGATGATGCCGCCACCGACGATCACGACACGGGCGTGCGTGGGCAGGGCTGCGCTGTTCACATCAGCCCCCCGCGACTCGCGATGTACAGATTCATGACCGAGGGGCGACCTTCGAGGGATTTCGGTCTATTGTATGACGAGCTCCACACGGCGCCGCCAAGATTTCGGGCGCACCGGAGCAAGACCGCGCGCCATTGATTCGATAGCTTGCCACGCTGGGCTGCGTCCCGGCCTGATCTGCAGGAGTGAAGGAATTGAGCCAGCTCCAGACCCCGCGATGGACACACGTGGCCCTGCCCTCGTGCGACATCGATCAATCGATCGCCTGGTACGAAAAATTCACGCCCCTCGTATTGGTCGAGCGCTTCCAGGACGCCATGGGCAAGAGCGCGTGGATGGGCCACGCCGGCCAGGCCGATCCCCCTTTCGTGCTGGTGCTGGTGATGTTCTACGCCGACCAGGGCAAGAAGCAGCCGCAACTGGCGCCCTTCGCCCACATCGGCATCGAGGTGCCGACGGAACAGGCGCTGGACGAGATCGCGGCCCGCGCCAAACTGGCCGATTGCCTCGCCATGCCCCCGGTGCGAATTCCGCCCCCGGTCGGCTACGTGTGCATGATCAGCGATCCCGACGGCAATCGCATCGAAATCTCCCACAACCAGCAGGTGTATCAGAAGGTGCAGGAACGTTGGCGACACCCGGCATGAGCCCGGCCGTAGCTGACCCGGCGACGATTGTCCGCAGCTACATCAGCGCGCTCAATCACGGGGATCCCGACGACATCGCCAGCTACGTCGGCGATGGGTTCGTCAATGAACACACCTCCACGCTCGGTGAAACGGTCAGGGGACGCGCAGCCTACCGCGCCCGTCTCGAGGGCTTCCTCAGGACATTTCGTGATCTCCACTACGAGATAGAACAGACGATTGCCGAGGGCGCGCAGGTGGCGGTCGCCTACCGGATGTCGGCCAGGTACCAGGATTCGGGCGGCAGCGCCGCCGTGGACTGCCCGATCCAGATCAGGGGCATGTTCCGCTTCCGTGTAGAGCAAGGCCGGATCGTGCATCGCGTCGACTACTGGGACAGCGCCGAGTTTCAGCGCCAGCTGCAGGCCGCTGCAGGCCTTAAGGCTTGAGCAGAATCTTGCCTGCCAGCTCGCCCTCCTCCATCCGCCGGTGCGCCTGATCGGCTTCGGCCAGCGGGAACTCCGAGTCGATGATCGTGTGGAAGCCGCCCTGCCAGTAGAGCGCCAGCACCCGCTCGAATTCTTCGTGCCCATAGGCGTCGGAACCCAGGATCTGCAGCCCCAGGAGGTGCAGCTGGCCGAGCTCGAGCGTGACCAGAGGGCCGCTCGTCGCGCCGCAATTCACGAGCCGCCCCCGGGGCCGCAGTGCGGCCAGCGAAGCCGCCCACAGGGCCGGCCCCAGGTGGTCGAAAACCATGTCGACTCCGCGACCGCCGGTCACGCTGCGCGCCCACTCGGCGATGCTGGCACTCTGGGAGTTGAGCAGGTGATCCGCCCCCAGGCGCTCCGCGTGCGCCAGCTGCCGATCCGACCGGCCCGTCGCCAGCACCATCGCACCGATTTTTTTGGCGAGCTGGATGGCCGCTGACGAGACGCCACCTCCCGCCGCGTTGATCAGCACCGCCTCTCCCGGCGCCAGTCTTCCGATCTCGATCAGCGCGTGCCATGCCGTCAGGTAGGCCGTCGGGATGCAGGCCGCTTCCTCAAGGGAAAAGGCCGCCGGAATCACACTGAGGTGCGAGGCCGGCGCGGCGCAGTACTCCGCGTAACCCCCATCGAAGGTCGCGCCGATGATGCCGAGCCTGCCGTAGCGATCGTCGACACCGGCAAATCGCGAATCGCCCTGCACCTGTGTGAGCGAAGGATCAATGACGACTCGGTCGCCGATGGCCACGCCACCGGCCTGGCTGCCTAACTCGACCACGACACCGGCCACGTCCATCCCGGCGATGTGCGGCAGCCGGAAGCCAGGCAGGGTGAAAACACCAGAACGCTGCAGCACATCGAGGCGGTTCAATGCGCAGGCGGCAACCCTGACGATGACATCCGCCGGACCGATCTCCGGGCCGCCCACGTCCTCGTAACGGATGACTTCAGGACCGCCGTGCCCGCTGTAGCGCGCGGCTTTCACTGGGCTGCGGGTCCTATTCCCGCGTGTAATCGTCCGGAACTACCGGATCCTTGCCCGCCTTGCCCCACAGGACGATCTCATTGCCCCAGGGGTCGCGGAAGGCATGGTTGTAACCGTTGAATTCCTTCCAATAGTGATTGCGCCACAGCACCTTCGCCCCCAGCTCCTCGGCGGTGGCCATGATGCGCTCGACCGAATCGTCGGCACTCACCAGTATCCAGATGCGTGGCTTGCGCGTATTGCGACTGAGCTCGCGCGGCGCGACTCCCGCGCTCTTGGGATGAGGCCGCGCATTCTTCACATTGAAAATGCCGAGATGGAGATTGCCGATTTCGCTCGGCTGGCCGTCTGGATTGAGGAATTGCTGACCCGGCACCATGCGATGAAACACGCCGGCCGGCCGGGGGTCGTTCTGCCAACCGAAGACCCGCGCATAGAATTCCCCCGCGGCGGCCGGATCGTCAGAGGCCAGGTCCACGAAAATCAGCGTATTGGGGTAGCTCATCCCGCGAAAGTTCCCATATCCCTGCTTTAGTGTCTAGTTCAGAGCATCGGCCACGCGCAGCGCGCCGGGACTCCGGATCGCCGCAGCAGCTCCTGGGCGGCCCGCTGCGATTTGCGGTAGATCTCCTCTTCGTCAAGCAGCGTGCAGCGATAGTTGTCCACCACGCGCAAACCGTCCACCCAGACACTGTGCACGCCGCGCCCATCCGCCGACCAGACCAGCTGGTGCAGGGGGTTCAGCAGCGGCTGCCATTCCGGCCGATGCGTATCGTGAAGCACCAAATCCGCTTTCCGCCCGGCCTCCAGGGAGCCAATTTCTTCGTGCAGCCGCATCAGTCGCGCACCGCCCGCCACGGCCATGTTCAGCGCCTCGTGCGCGGGGAATATCCGGGCATCGCGCCGTGCGTCCTTGAAGACAGCCGAGGCGAGCGGCATCTGCCGCATCAGGTCGGGCAGGTCACCATCCGTGCCCAGGGCGATATTTACACCCGCGGCGTGCAGTTCCGGAAAGCGGCCGGTCACGGTAACGCCGAATGCGCCCCTGAGCGCGGCAGACGGACAGAAGATCGCGTGAGTGCGTGACTGCGCGAGCAGCTGCACTTCATTGCTGCTCAGATGGGTCAGGTGCGTCAGCGCGAGTCGATCGCCGAGTACGCCGAGGTGGTCCAGGTGTTCGATCGGGTGCCGCCCGACATGTTCGAGATACCACTCCGTGTCCGCCCTGAAGGGGCTCATGTGGGCCGCAACACCCAGATTGTGCCTGTCTGCAAGGGACTTCGCGGCTTTCCACACCTCGTCGGTATTGGTCGCATGGCCGACAAGAATGGGCCAGGCCGCAATCCGGGCCCCCCGGTGGGCGGGATAGCGGTGCACCTCATCCTCGAGCGTGCGGATTGCCGCGTCGATCGCGCTCGCGTCGTGCGCAGCCTCCGCGGCGTCGCGGCCCTCGACCCAGACGCCGACACGGCCGCGGATGCCGGAGGAGTTGAGACCTTCCACGACCGCATCGAGATGCCGGATGGTCCCCGCCTCGAGGAAACAGGTCGTGCCCGATCGCAGCATCTGCACCGCCGCCAGTTGTGCGGACAATCGTTCATCATCGGCACTGTGGGCGAGG
>DATFUG010000159.1:0-2823 GCA_035261025.1 Steroidobacteraceae bacterium
CAGGCGCAATCGACCCAGGCGCTCCTGACCACCTTCAATGAAGTCGACCTGAGCCATGTCAACGAACTGCGCGGCCGCTACAAGGAGGCCTTCGAGAAGCAGCACGGGATCAAGCTGGGGTTCATGTCCTTTTTCGTCAAGGCCGCGATCGAGGGTCTGAAGAAATTCCCGCTCGTCAATGCCTCCGTGGAAGGCAACGAGATCGTTTACCACGAATATTTCGATATCGGCGTCGCCGTGTCGACCGATCGGGGGCTCATGGTCCCGGTACTGCGTGACGCCGACGCGCTGGATTTTGCCGGGGTCGAGCGCGGCATCGCGCAGTTCGCGCAGCGTGCCCGCGATGGCACGATCACCATCGGGGACCTGACGGGCGGCACCTTCAGCATCACCAATGGGGGTGTCTTCGGATCGCTCCTGTCGACGCCGATCGTGAACGCGCCCCAGAGCGCCATACTCGGCATGCACAAGACCCAGCAGCGGGCCATGGTCATCGACGGTGTGGTCGTGGCGCGGCCGATGATGTACCTCGCCTTGAGCTACGATCATCGCATCATCGACGGCAAGGAGGCCGTGCAGTTCCTGGTGACGGTCAAGGATGGCCTGGAGGATCCGGGCCGTATCCTGCTTGGAGTCTGAACATGGCTGAAGCGCGCCTGGACTATGACGTGATGGTGATTGGTGGGGGCCCGGCCGGGTATCCGGCCGCAATTCGTGCCGCGCAGAACGGATTGAAGGTCGCCTGCGTCGATGCCTGGCGCAATCGCGACGGCAGCAGCGCGCTCGGCGGCACCTGCCTGAACGCCGGCTGCATCCCTTCCAAGGCAATGCTGGAGTCCTCGGAGCTGTGGCATCGCGCGCAACATGAGTTCAGCGCGCACGGCATCAAGGTCGGGAGCCTCACGCTGGACCTGGCCACGATGCAGAAGCGCCGCGCGGCCATCGTCCGCGGCATGACCGGCGGTATCGCCTCGCTGTTCAAGGCCGCCGGCGTGACGGCGATCTACGGCAAGGGCCGGTTGCTGGCCCGCCGCGAAGTTGAGGTGACGGCGGCCGACGGCCAGGTCTCGCGGCTGGCGGCGCGGCATGTGGTGCTCGCCAGCGGTTCGGTGCCCTCGGAACTGAAGGCCCTGCCTTTCGATGGCGCCAACATAATCGATTCCTGGAGCGCGCTTGAGCTGGACACGGTGCCGCGCCGGCTGTGCGTCATCGGCGCCGGTGTCATCGGCCTGGAACTCGGGAGCGTGTGGCGCAGGCTCGGGGCCGAGGTGGTCACGCTCGAGGCGCTCGATGCACTGCTGCCGATGGCGGATGCGCAGCTCGCCACTGAGGCGGGCCGGCATTTCAAGAAGCTCGGCCTCGACATCCGGCTGGGCGCCAAGGTCTCCGCCGCGGTGCCGGGCAAGGACGGCGTGAGCGTGCGCTATGCCGACGCCAGGGGCGAGCAGTCCCTGCTGGCCGACAAGGTGGTGGTCGCGGTAGGCCGCCGCCCCTACACGGAGGGGCTCCTCGATGCCGCCAGCGGCGTCACGCTCGATGAGCGCGGCTTCATCGGAGTCGATGAGCACTGTGCCACCGGAGTGGAAAACGTCTGGGCCGTGGGCGATGTGGTGCGCGGGCCGATGCTCGCGCACAAGGGCAAGGAGGAGGGGATCGCGGTGGCCGACCGCATTGCCGGCAAGTACGCGCACGTGAATTACGAGTTGATTCCGTCGGTCATCTATACCGCGCCGGAAATTGCCTGGGCGGGAAAAACCGAGGCGCAGGCAAAGGAGGCGGGGATTGAGTGCAAGGCCGGGGTGTTCCCCTTCGCTGCCAGTGGCCGCGCCAAGGCCATGGAGTCAACCGCCGGTTTCGTGAAACTCATCGCCAACCGGGTCACGGACGAAATACTCGGCGTGCATATCATCGGACCGATGGCCGGGGAACTGATTGCCGAGGCGGTGCTGGCCATGGAATTCCGTGGCAGCGCCGAGGACCTGCAGCGCACCATCCACGCCCATCCCACGCTCGCCGAAGCGGTGCACGAAGCCGCGCTCGCCGCCGACAAGCGCGCGATCGACAACATCAACCGCTAGCGGGACCGCCACTCAGGCGGCACGCTCGGCGCGCAGCACACTCGGCACGGCGCGCAGGCGCTTGAGCACCAGGCGGAGCTGCGCGATATCGCGCACTGCGGTGCGCAGCACGATCGTGGCAATGCGATCCGCCGCGTCCGTGTTCGAGTTGACGCCCTCGATGCTCAGGCGCTCCTGGGCGCAGACGTCCGAAACGTCGCGCAGCAGCCCGCGCCGATCGTAGGCTTCGACGCGGATCTGCACCGGCATGAGCTGATCGGCGGCCAGGTTCCACTGCACATGGAGCAGGCGTTTGGGCCGGGCGGCCGCCATGCGCAGCAGACTCCGGCACTGGGCGCGATGGATCGTCACACCGCGCCCCAGGGTCACGTAGCCTGCGATCGGTTCAGGGGGCACGGGCGCGCAGCAATGCGCCATGGTCGTGGGCATGTCACCGACGCCTTCGATGTCCACGGCGGATCGATGGCTCCCGCGCGGGCCCTTGGGCCGGGCCGGAAAGGCACTCGCCTCGGGCGCCACGGGTGCGGCGGGCGCCGGCGGTGCTGCGCCGGCGGGACTGGCGCTGCCAGTAGCCGCGGCGGTCACCGCGGCATCGTGCTGATGGAACCAGGCGCGCACTTTGGCGCGGCTGCGTGAGGAGGCGAGGAAGCCACCATCAATCGCCAGCCAGTCGCGGCTCGGTCCGCCGCTCCGTCCGGTAATGATCTCGACGATCTCGCCATTGGCGAGCGGCTGGTTCAGCGGT
>DATFUG010000160.1:0-4101 GCA_035261025.1 Steroidobacteraceae bacterium
GAAAATCCTTCGGTATTGGCGCCTCGAAGGTGTGATGGCGTCCCGTCACCGGGTGATCGAGAGCCAGACGCTGCGCATGCAGCGCCTGGCGGCGAAAGGCCGCCAGCGCCTTCTGCAGAGCGGCGCTGGCTCCGGCCACCAACCGCCGCCGGCCGCCATAGAGCGGGTCACCCACGACCGGAAATCCCGCGTGCGCGAGGTGCACGCGGATCTGGTGCGTGCGGCCGGTCTCGAGCTGCACGCGCAGCAGGGTGTGGCCGCGGAAACGCTCCTCGATCCTGAAGTGCGTCACCGCTTCCCGCCCGTCGCGCCGCACCGCCATGCGGGTGCGCTGCGAGCGGTGCCGGCCGATGGGCTCATCGATCGTGGCGCCGGCCGTGGGCCGCCCCAGGCTGAGGGCCAGATAGCCGCGCGCGATCTTGCGTTCCTGCAGCATGCGGACCAGCTGCACGTGGATTTCCGGCGTGCGCGCCACGATCAGCAGGCCGCTCGTATCCTTGTCGAGCCGGTGGATCAGGCCGGCGCGCGGCACCATGGCGAGCGCCCGATCGTGCGCCAGCAGCGCGTTCTGCAACGTGTGGCGCGGATTGCCGGCACCCGGATGCACGACCAGGCCGGCGGGCTTGTCGATCACCAACAGGGCCTCGTCCTCATACGCGACGCGCAGCCGGATCGCCTCGGCTTCCACGGTGATGTTGGCCGGAAACTCGGCCTGGACGCGTACCCGCTCGCCACCGGCCAGCAGCTCGCGCGGCCGCACCACGCGGCCATCGAGCAGCACCGCACCGGCGCTGATCCAGCGCTGCAGCCGCGCCCGCGAGTACTGCGGCAAGGCCGCCGCGAGCGCCAGATCGAAGCGCGTGCCCGCCGCCTCGGCAGGCAGCTCGATCTCGTGGATGTGGAACTTGGCGTTCATGGTGCGGTCGCAGGTGCTGCGGGATTAATTCGCTATACTGGCGCTTTCGCGTCGCAGGGTAAAACGTGACAGATAATAAAGGCACCCGCGTGCTGTATTGCCGTACCGCCGCCGTCGCGCTCCTGGCCCTGAGCCTGGCGCTGAGCGGCTGCCACAGCCGCGGGAAGCTGCGCGACTCGGACCGCATGTCGGCCGCGTCCCTGTACAAGGCCGCGCGCAAGTCGCTCGACGGGAGCGATTATGAGACCGCCGTCAAGCAGTACGAAGCACTCACCGCCCGCTATCCCTTCTCGGACCAGGCGCGCCAGGCGCGGCTCGACCTGATCTACGCCTACTACCGCAAGGGCGAGACGGAATCGGCGACCGATGCCGCCAAGCAGTTCCTGGATGAGAATCCCACGCACCCGCGCGTCGATTACGCCTGGTACATGCGCGGCCTGATCGATTTCGAGCACACGCCCTGGTCGATCGAGCGCTGGTTCGGGGTTGACATGGCCCGGCGCCCGCCGACTGAGCTGCACACTTCGATCACCGCCTTCAGTACCGTCGTCAAGGATTATCCGAAGAGCGAATACGCCCACGACGCGCAGCGCCGGCTGATCTATCTGCGCAACCGCCTGGCGGAATACGAGGTCAACGTCGCCCGCTACTACGTCCGCCGCGGCGCCTACGTGGCCGCCGCACAGCGCGCACAGCGTGCGATCGAACAATACGACGGCGCGCCCTCGGTCCAGGAAGGGCTCGAGATCATGATCGATTGCTACCGGCGCCTGGGCCTGAAGGATCTGCAGGCCAACGTCGAGCAGGTGTACCAGGCCAACTACCACGAGCCCAGCGCGCAAGGCGCCAGGGGCCACAAGTGGTGGCACGTCTGGTGAGCGGCTTGGCGACCCCACCCACGGGTTGGGCTGTTTAATATAGTGAGGTTATGTCGCGGGCTCACCGCGGCACCGCGCGCGCAGCTCGCGCGACGCGCCTCCCCTACCGCCGGTAGCCGCTGGTGATCGGATAGCGCCAGTCGCGCCCGAACGCGCGCCGGCTCACGCGCACGCCCGGCGGGGCCTGGCGGCGCTTGTATTCGTTGCGCTGGACCAGGTTCAGGATGCGTGTGACCACCGAGCGCTCGAAGCCGCGCGCGCAGATCTCATCGACGGACAGGTCTTCCTCGATGAAGGCCTCGAGTATGGGATCGAGCACCGCGTAGGGCGGAAGGGAGTCGGTGTCCTTCTGGTTCGGCCGCAGTTCCGCGCTCGGCTCGCGTTCGATGACGCGCGCCGGTATGACAGGTGCGTCCGGCGGTGCCAGAGCGTTCCGGTAGTGCGCCAGCCGGTACACCAGCTGCTTGCTGCAATCCTTGATGGGCGCGAAGCCGCCGTTCATGTCGCCGTAGAGCGTGGCGTATCCGACCGCCATCTCGCTTTTGTTGCCGGTGGTGAGCAGCATCCGCCCGGTCTTGTTGGATATCGCCATCAGCAGCAGGCCGCGGGCGCGCGCCTGGATGTTTTCCTCGGTGGCGTCAGCGGCCCGGCCCGCAAATTCTGATTTCAGGGCCGCCAGCGCCGCCTCGAACAGGCCTTCGATGGAGATCGAGCTGAACTGCACGCCGAGCGTGCGCGCCTGCGCGGTCGCATCTTCGATGCTCATCTGCGAGGTGTAGCGGGAGGGCATCATCACCACCTGCACCCGCTCCGGCCCCAGTGCATCGACCGCGAGCGTGAGCGTGAGGGCCGAATCGACGCCGCCGGACAGTCCCATCACCACGCCGGCAAAGCCGTGCTTGTTGACGTAATCGCGCACGCCCAGTACCAGCGCCCGGTACACGCTCTCATCGACGCCGAGCTCCGGCGCGACGCTGCCCGCGACGGGCACCACCTGCGAATTTCGGCGTTCGAACTGCGCGCCATACAGGCCCTCCGTGTAGGCGGGGGCGCGCATGACGATCGCGCCCTTCGCATCCATCACAAAGGAGCTGCCTTCGAAGACCAGCTCGTCCTGGCCACCGCACAGGTTCACATAGACGATGGGCACGGCGCACTCGGCCACGCGTTCGCTGATCACGCGCTCGCGCTCGCGCTGCTTGTGCATATCGAACGGGGAAGCGTTGATGACCAGGAGGAGTTCCGCGCCGGCGGCGCAGGCAAGCCGCGCCGGCTCGCTCTCCCACGCGTCCTCGCAGACCAGCAGGCCCAGCCGGAACCCCTTGCAATCGAACACCGCCGCGCCCTCCCCGGCGGTGAAATAGCGCTTCTCGTCGAACACCTTGTAGTTCGGCAGGCAGCTCTTGCGCCTCAGCGCCACGCGCTGGCCGTCGCGGTAAACGGCGGCACTGTTGTAGATCTGCGTGCCCTGGTACTCGGGAAAGCCCACGACCAGGTCAATGCCTGGCGCAGCGTCCGGCAATTGCCGCAGCGCGCGCTCGATCTGGGTGCGCAGGCCACGGTGAAACAGCAGATCCTCGGGCGGATAGCCGCTGAGCGTGAGCTCCGGGAACAGCACCAGGTCGGCACGCAGTTCATCGCGCGCGCGCGCCGCTTCGCGCAGCGTCAGCGCCAGATTGCCCTGCACATCACCGACCAGCAGGTCGACCTGCGCGAGGGCCAGTGTGAGGCGCTCATTGGCTTTCAATTGGACTCCGCTCGATCGTAATTCCAAACCTTCACTGGCGCCGGCGACGGGTGGCGCGCCGTGCGGCCGGCTTGGCGCGGCGGCGCTTCAAGGCCTTGAGCATGGCGCTGCCCAGTTCGGCCGGCGAATGCACTGTGTTCACGCCCGCCGCCTCGAGCGCTGCAAACTTGTCCGCCGCGGTCCCCTTGCCGCCCGCGATCACGGCACCGGCGTGGCCCATGCGCTTGCCGGGCGGCGCGGTGACCCCGGCGATGTACGCCACCACCGGCTTGGTGACGAAATGGCGGATGTGCTCGGCCGCGGCCTCTTCGTCTCCGCCGCCGATCTCGCCCACCATGACGATGCCCTCGGTCTGCGGGTCGCGCTCGAACAGCTCGATCACGTCGATGAAATTCAGGCCACGCACCGGATCGCCGCCAATACCGACGCAGGTGCTCTGGCCCAGGCCATTGTTGGTGGTCTGGAACACCGCCTCGTAGGTCAGCGTTCCCGATCGCGACACGACTCCGACACAGCCGCGCTTGTGGATGAAGCCGGGCATGATGCCGATCTTGCACTCC
>DATFUG010000161.1:0-10637 GCA_035261025.1 Steroidobacteraceae bacterium
GCCATCGAGGAGTTGCAGCAGCAATCGGAGCGCAAGAGCTATCTGGACCGCCAGTTCGCCGACGTCAGCGATGCGCTCGGCACGCTCGAAGAAGCCATGAAGCGCATGGACAAGGAAACGCGCGCGCGGTTCGAGGAAACCTTCACGCGCATCAATGCCGGCCTGAAGGAGAAATTTCCGCGCCTGTTCGGGGGCGGGCACGCCTACCTGGAGCTGGTCGGCGATGATCCGCTGGCCGCCGGGGTGGCGGTCATGGCGCGCCCGCCGGGCAAGCGCAACAGCACTATTTCGCAGCTCTCCGGCGGCGAGAAGGCCCTGACCGCGGTGGCGCTGGTGTTTTCGATCTTCGATCTGAATCCGGCGCCGTTCTGCCTGCTGGACGAGGTGGACGCGCCGCTCGATGAACACAACGTCAGCCGCTTCTGCGAGATTGTGCGCGAGATGGCCGGACGGGTGCAGTTCATCTTCATCACGCACAACAAGACCACGATGGAGCTGGCCTCGCAGCTGCTGGGGGTCACGATGAATGAGCCCGGCGTATCGCGCCTGGTCTCGGTTGACGTCGACGAAGCCGTACGGCTGGCGGCGGTGTAGCCGCAGATGGCCTGGTTACGTCCGATCCTGCTCGCCGCTGGAGCTGTGTTCATACTCCTGCTGATCTGGCAGGAACGGCGCCGCTCACATCAGTCCCAGGAAGGCCAGAAGCCCGCTGTCCGGGACCGGCGCACCACCCCCGACATCGACTGGTCCGACACCGTGGTGCCCATCAGTCCGGATCCACCGCTGGTGGCCACGCCGCCCCAGTTCATGAATACCGACGAGGATGCCCCGACCGGTCCAATGGTTTCCTCTCCCGTGGAGCAGGCGGCCGCGGAGTTGCCGGCACTGCGTGTCGACTGGCCGGCCGACGAAGAGCGGCATATCGTGACGCTGCGCATCGTCTCGGCGCGGCAGGACCGCCTGGCCGGACGGGCGCTGCGGCAGGGACTGGCCGGCTGCGGGTTCCGGCACGGACAGCTGGGCATCTTCCACCTGCCTGCCGACGATGGCCGGGTCGTGCTCAGCGCGGCCAGCCTCGTGCGGCCAGGCACGCTGGATCCGGCCACGATGGATCTGGAGCGCTTCGCGGGCGTAAACCTGTTTGCCGTGCTGCCCGGACCGATGCCACCGCGGCTCGCCCTGGATCGCCTCGCCAGCGTGGCTGAGGAACTTGCGGGCCGCGTCGCGGGCCTGGTGCAGGATGAGAGCGGCGCGCCCTTCACCGGTGCGGCACGGAGCCGATGGCGCGAGCGCTGCATGAGCGCCGTTGACGCCGGGGGCGCGCCCGCGGAGCCGGCGCATTGAGCGGCACCGCGGCGCAGGCGGCCGCGCTGCGCGCACAGCTCGCGCGCCACGATCATCGCTATTACGTGCTGGATGAGCCGGAGATTCCGGACGCGGAATACGACCGGCTCATGCAGGAGCTGCGCGCGCTGGAGGCCACTCACCCGGAGCTGATCACCCCCGATTCTCCCACCCAGCGGGTCGGCGGCGCGGCCGCGGCGGCGTTTGCGCCGGTCACGCACGCCGTGGCGATGCTGTCGCTCGACAATGCCTTCAGCGACACGGACGTCGCCGATTTTGATCGCCGCGTGCGCGAGCGGCTCGCGAGCGCTGCAGGTGAGGCCGTCCCGGCAGCGCAGAGCAGTGTCGAGTACTGCGCCGAACCCAAGCTCGACGGGCTGGCCGTTTCGCTCCGCTACCATCGTGGCACGCTGGCGCAGGCGGCGACACGCGGGGATGGCGCGACCGGCGAGGACGTGACCGCCAATGTGCGGACAATCCGCTCGATTCCCTTGCGCCTCGAGGGCAACGCGCCCGAGGTGCTGGAGGTGCGCGGCGAGGTCTACATGCCGCTGGCCGGATTCAGGCAGCTCAATGCGACCGCTGCGGCGGCGGGCGACAAGCTGTTCGTCAACCCGCGCAACGCGGCGGCCGGTGCGCTGCGCCAGCTCGATTCGCGCGTGAGCGCCCGCCGGCCACTGGCGGCGTTTTTTTACAGCGTGGGCGCCTGGCAGGGCAGCGCCGAACCGGCAAGCCAGCGCGAGTTGCTCGCACAGCTCGCATCCTGGGGACTGCGAGTCAACCCCGAGACGCGCGTCGTAAGCGGAGTGGCCGCCTGCCTGCAGTACTACCGCCAACTGCTGGAACGCCGCGAGCAGCTGGCTTACCAGATCGACGGAGTGGTCTACAAAGTCAACCGCCGCGCGGACCAGCTGCAGCTCGGGCAGGTCAGTCGCGCTCCCCGCTGGGCAATCGCCCACAAGTTCCCTGCCGATGAGGCCATGACCGTGGTGCGCGACGTGGACTTCCAGGTGGGCCGCACCGGGGTCCTGACCCCGGTGGCGCGCCTGGAGCCCGTCATGGTCGGGGGCGCCTCGGTCAGCAACGCAACCCTGCACAACATGGACGAGATCGCACGCAAGGACATCCGGCGCGGCGACACGGTGATCATCCGCCGCGCCGGCGATGTGATTCCGGAGTTGGTGCGCGTGCTGACGGAGCGCCGGCCCGCGGGGGCGCGGCGCATCAAGCTACCGGTCAAATGCCCCGTGTGCGGCTCGCCCGTGCTGCGCTCGGAGACGGAGGCGGCGGCGCGCTGCAGCGGCGGTTTCAACTGCGCCGCGCAGCGCAAGGAAGCCCTGCTGCACTTTGCCAGCCGGCGCGCCCTCGACATTGAGGGGCTGGGTGACAAGCTCATCGAGCAGCTCGTGGATCGCGCGCTGGTCGCCACGCCGGCCGATCTGTACGAGCTGAAGCTCGAGGATCTGGCCGGACTGGAGCGCATGGGCGAGAAATCCGCCGGGAACGTGCTCGCGGCGCTGGCACGCAGCAAGCACACCAGCCTGCCGCGCTTCCTGCATGCCTTGGGCATCCGCGATGTCGGCGAAGCGACCGCTGCGGCACTGGCACAGCATTTCGGCACGCTGGCGGCGCTCCAGGGCGCCAGCGCCGAGCAGATCCAGGAGGTGCCGGATGTCGGTCCGGTGATCGCCGCTCATGTGCAGGCGTTCTTCGCAGCACGGGCCAACCAGCGCGTCATCGAACGGCTGCTGGCGGCCGGATTCAAATGGGCCGAGCAGCGGAAACGTCCGGTGGCCGCGCAGCCGCTGGCGGGTCTGACGGTGGTGCTCACCGGTGCGCTGGACTCGATGACGCGCGAAGCGGCCACCGCAGCGCTGCAGGAGCTCGGTGCACGCCTCAGTACCTCGGTCTCCGCTCGTACCAGCTACCTCATCGCCGGGAGCGAGGCGGGATCGAAATTGACGCGCGCGCGCGAACTGGGCGTCAAGGTCCTGGACGAAGCGGGGCTCGGCGTGCTGTTGCGGGGCGAGCGGCCTGGCTGATCAGCTGGACCCACCGCACGCGCCGTGCACCATGTGCACTCAGGGCGTCTTGACTACCTTCGCGGCCGCCAGCAGGCCGTCGCTGTAGGTCTTGAATTTCTTGGATTCGACGATCTGCTCCAGCTTCGCCTTGACGACATCGAAGGTCGGTGGGGGCGCCTCGCGTGTGTCATCGAGGCGGATGACGTGCCAGCCGTATTCGGTCTGCACGGGCGCTGCCGTGGTTTCACCTTTCTTGAGGGCGGCAACCGCATCGGCAAAGGGTTTGGGCATGTTCGCGGGGCCGAGCCAGTTCAAGTCGCCACCGCTCGCCTTGGAGTTGTCCAGCGACTGCGCGGCCGCCAGGGTTTCAAACTTCGCGCCCTTCGCGAGCTGAGCGATGATCTTGTCCGCCTCTTCCTTGCTCTTGACGAGAATGTGACGCGTGCGGTACTGCACTTTCGGCAGCGCCGCAACCTGCGTGTCGTATTCAGCCTTGAGCTCCGCGTCGGTCGCCTTGCGATCCTTCAGATAATTGGTCATCACCGCCTGCTCGAGAATCTCCAGGCGCGCCATGGCGAGGGCGGAAACGATATCGCTCTGCTTGTCGACGCCTTCCTTTTCTCCCTGCTGCGCCACCACTTCGGCGCGTACCAGGGTATCGAGCGCCTGCCCGCGTTGATCCGCATTGAGCTCAGAGGCCCGCTTGCCGGTCACGTTCTTGGTGAAGTAATCGAATTGCCCGCTGGACAGGGCCTGGCCGTTGACGGTAGCGACCGGCTTGGCATCGGCATCGGGGCTTTTCGTCGAGCTGGATTTCGGGGCGCAGGCCGCCAGCAGCAGAGCGATTCCGAGTGCCGAAAATCTAAAGATATTCATATGGTCTCTCATATGGTTACAGTACTTACTTAAGACATTTCCTCAGGAGCCCTGGCGTTCAGGACGAGCGCATGGATGTCGGATTCAAATAGCGAGGCGAGCGCATCGTGCACCATGCCATGGCGCTGCACCAGCGTCTTGCCGGAAAACAACTCGGACACGATCAGGACGCGAAAGTGCCCCTTGCCGCCGCCGCCGACGTGACCGACGTGGGCCGCGCTGTCGTCGCGAATCTCGAGCTTCACCGGATGCAGGCGCTCGCGCAATACGGCACTCATGCGCTCGACGCGGGTGGCGGCGCCGTCCGCGGCACTCACGTGGCCACGCTCCGTCGCTGCAACCACAGGGCCTGGCCCACCGCCAGTGCGAACGCGATGGCGAGGCCAATGATCTTGAAATACACATAGAAATACACGTAGGCGTGCAGGCTGACGATGCGGACCGCAAGCAGGTTGACCAGACCCAGCAGCAGGTAGGCGCCGACCCACATGAGGTTCATCCGCAGCCAGACGGCGCGCTCGATCTCCGTCCCGGCGCTGATTGCAGGTTCGAGCATGCGCTGCGCCAGCGGTGCTGCACCGATCCACTGGCTGGCGAGGAAGGCAAGCGCCAGGAGCCAGAACAGGATCGTCGACTTGAGCTGCAGATACAGGGGATTGCGCAAGGCCAGCGTGGCCGTGCCAAAGACCAGCACCAGCACCGTGCCCAGGGCGTGCATTTTTGACACGCTTCCTGTGCGCAGGTAATCGGCCAGGACGAGCAGGGTCATGGCCGCCATCAGCACGCCGGTGGCGACATAGATGCCGGCCCAAAGGTAGGCCAGCAGGAAAGCCGCGAGCGGCAGGAGTATCAGCGCCACCTGCATTGAGACCGACCTGTGATCATGGGGAGAGCCGCTCGTGTGCCAGACCAGCCGCGTATATTAGCCCCTTGAGCCAGTATTTCGAATTGCACCCGCAGAACCCGCAGTTGCGTCTCATCCGCCAGGCGGTCCAGATCCTGCGCAACGGTGGATTGATCGCCTACCCGACGGACAGCTGCTACGCACTCGGCTGCCATATCGGTGACGCCCAGGCGCTCGAGCGGATCCGCCGCCTGCGCGCCGCGGACCGCCACCATCACTTCACGCTGGTCTGCCGCGATCTGGCGGAAATTGCCCGCTATGCGCGCGTGGAGACCTGGCAGTTCCGGCTGCTCAAGGCGGCCACGCCCGGGCCGTTCACCTTCCTGCTGCCGGCGACGCGTGAAACGCCGCGGCGCTTGCAGCATGCGCAGCGGCGCACGATCGGAATCCGCATTCCTGACCATCAGGTGCCGAGGCTCCTGCTCGCCGAGCTCGGTGAGCCGATCATGAGTTCAACGCTGCTCCTGCCGGGCGAGCTCGTGCCGCTCACGGATGGCCAGGAAATCCGCGCCCGCCTCGAGCATGAGATCGACGCCGTGCTGGATTCTGGAAATTGCGGCCTGGAGCCCACGACCGTCGTGGATCTGGCGGTGTCGCCGCCAGTGATCCTGCGCCAGGGCCGCGCGCGCCTGCCCGGCGTGGGCGACTGAGACGGGCGGGGTCGCGGCCCGTATAATACCAGCCTCGCCACTGACGGCCTGCCTGGATCCCGCCTTGATGAGTTCTGCTCCGCAAGCCAGGCGTGTGCTTTCCGGCATGCGCCCGACTGGCCCGCTGCACCTGGGTAACTTCTACGGGGCCCTGCGCAACTGGGTCGATCTGCAGTACCAGTACGAGTGCTATTTCTTCGTGGCCGACTGGCATGCGCTCACCACGGGCTATGACGACACGGCGGACCTGCAGTCCATGATCCACGAAGTGGTGGTTGACTGGCTGAGTGCCGGTCTGAATCCGGGGGTCGCCACGCTGTTCGTGCAGTCGCAGGTGCCCGAGCATGCGGAACTGAATCTGCTGCTGTCGATGATCACGCCGCTCGGCTGGCTCGAGCGCGTGCCGAGCTACAAGGATCAGCAGGAACAGTTGCGTGAAAAGGACCTGGCCACCTTCGGGTTCCTGGGCTACCCGCTGCTGCAGAGCGCCGACATCCTGCTGTACCGGCCCGCCTTCGTCCCGGTCGGCGAGGACCAGGTGGCGCACGTCGAGATCACGCGGGAGATCGCGCGGCGTTTCAATCACCTCTACGGCCAGGAGCCCGATTTCGAGCTGCGGGCGGAGCGCGCGGTCAAGGAACTGGGCGGGCGCAACATCACGCTGTACCGGCAACTGCGCAAGCAGTTCCAGGAAAAGGGCGACGCCGGCGCACTGGAGCGGGCGCGCAATCTGGTCACGGGCAACACGCGCATCACGGTGGCCGACCGGGAGCGCCTGCTCGGTTACCTGGAAGGAACCAGCGTCAGCATTCTGCCGGAGCCCGGCGTGCTGCTGACCGCCACGCCCAAGGTGCCGGGGCTCGATGGGCGCAAGATGTCGAAGTCCTACGGCAACACGATCGGGCTGCGCGAGGAACCGGACAGCGTCGTGCGCAAGCTCAAGGCCATGCAGACCGATCCGGCGCGCGTGCGGCGCACCGATCCGGGCGATCCGGACAAATGCCCGGTATTCGACCTGCATCGCATTTACTCCGATGAGAGCGTGCGCAACTGGGCCAGCGCGGGCTGTCGCAGCGCCGGCATCGGCTGCCTGGAGTGCAAGCAGCCGCTGATCGATAAGGTGGTGGCCGAAGTGACCGGCATGCGCGAGCGCGCGAAGGACTACCAGGACAACCCCGACCTGGTGAAGAATCTGCTGGCGCAGGGCGCCGAGAAGGCGCGCGAAACGGCGCGGCATACCCTGGACGATGTGCGCCGGGCAATGCACCTGCGCGCGGAATAGAATCAGGATCATGAAACCCGATCTGAAAGTCGTCGTTTCCAACCCGCCTCCGGCACAGCCTCTGCCGGCGCTGCCCGAGCAGGGCGAGATGCCCTTCGCCATCGTCAATGGCGAGCCGGTGACGCAGATGCCGCGCGATCTGTATATCCCGCCGCAGGCGCTCGAAGTGTTTCTCGAGGCCTTCGAGGGGCCCCTCGATCTGCTGCTGTACCTGATTCGCCGCCAGAATCTCGACGTCCTGGACATCCCGATCGCCGAGATCACGCGCCAGTACATGCGCTACATCGAGCTGATGCAGGATCTGCAGCTGGAGCTGGCGGGCGAATACCTGGTGATGGCCGCCACCCTCGCCGAGATCAAGTCGCGCATGCTGCTGCCGCGTTCTGCCGACAGCGCGGACGATGAGTCGGATCCGCGCGCCGAGCTCGTACGCCGCCTGCAGGAATACGAGCGCTTCAAGCGTGCGGCGAGCGACGTGGACCAGCTGGCGCGGCTGGACCGCGACGTGTTCCAGGCCAGCGCCGAGCTGCGCGAGCGGCCCGTGGCGCGGGTGCTGCCCCAGGTTGCTCTGCGCGAGATGCTGCTGGCGTTCCGCGAGGTGGCAACGCGCGCGCAGATGTTTGCGCACCACCACATCCAGCGCGAACCCCTTTCCGTGCGGGAGCGCATGAGCAGCATACTGGCGGCCCTGGAGCCCGGTGCCTTCACCGATTTCGTGCGCCTGTTTAGCGCGGCCGAGGGCCGCATGGGCGTCACGGTGACCTTCGTGGCGCTCCTGGAACTGCTCCGCGAAGGCCTGGTCGAGATCGTGCAGACGGAAGCGCTGGCGCCGCTCCACGTGCGTCGGGCCACGCCTGCCCCTACACTGCAGATCGTTCCCGAGAGTCGATTATGAACGAGCAATACATCAAGAACGTGGTGGAAGCAGGCCTGCTGGCGGCCGGACGCTCCCTCGGGCTGGAGGAACTGGCCGCGCTGTTCGGTGAGAGCGAGCGGCCCGGCACCGCGGCCATCCGCGCCAGCCTCGCCGCGCTCGAAGCGGACTATGCGGGGCGCGGGCTTGAACTCAAGGAGACCGCCAGCGGCGTGCGCATCCAGGTGCGGCGCGAATTCGCGACCGAGGTGTCGCGCCTGCGGCCGGAACGCCCGCAGCGCTATTCGCGTGCCCTGCTCGAGACCCTGGCGCTGATCGCCTACCGCCAGCCGATCACGCGCGCCGAAATCGAAGCGGTGCGCGGTGTGGCCGTGAATTCAGACATCGTGCGCACGCTCCTCGAGCGCGGCTGGGTGCGCGTTGTGGGCCACCGGGAATTGCCAGGGCGGCCGGAATTGCTGGGCACGACGCGCGAGTTTCTTGACTACTTCGGCCTGCGCGCCGTCGACGAGCTGCCGCCGCTGGCGGAGCTGCGCGCCCTGGCCGAGATCAATCCGCAGCTGGCGCTCTCGGTGGGTTCTGAAGGGGAGGCCGACGCCGCTGCGCAGCCGCGTCCGGAACTGCTCGCCGATGAGGCGGGCGACCTGGACGAGGAGCCCGCGCAAGCGCTCCCGTCCAGGGCCACCTCGTCGGGCCTGGTCGCCTCCGGCCTCTCAGCCGAAGACTGATTCCGGCATGCCAAACGAGCAGGAGCCCGAGCGCCTGCAGAAGCTCCTGTCCCGCCTCGGAGTGGCTTCGCGCCGCGAGGCGGAGCAGTGGATTCGCGCCGGCCGCCTCTCGATCAATGGCCGGGCCGCCGCGCTGGGCGATCGGGTCGATACGGGCGATCAGCTGCGGCTCGATGGGCGGTTGATCCGCCAGACGGGCCCGGCACGCGAGTTGCCTGTCCTGCTCTGTCACCGCTCACCGGGCCTGCCGCTGTTGTCGACGCCCGCCAACGCTGATTCCTTCGCCTCCCATTTGCCGCGTCGCACCGGGCCGCGCTTCATGAGCATCAGTCCGCTGCCGCAGGTCGACGGGGGACTGGAGTTGCTGACGGCGGACGGTGCGCTGGCGGTGCGCCTGCAGCGCGCGGTGCGCGCGCAGCCGGTGGTCTACAGTCTGCGGGTACGCGGTGAACTCGGGGCGGAACAGCGAGCGGGCGTCCTGGGTGGCCAGCTCGATCGGGGCTCGACGCTGCGGGTGATCCGCATCGATGCTGCGGGCGGCAGCGGGAGCAATCAGTGGTACCAGATCGAAACGATCGGCGCGAGCGGCAATGACCTGCGACAGCTCTTGGAACGCCAGGGCGTGGCCGTCAGCCGGCTGATGCGCGTGCGGCTGGGCTCCGTGCAGCTCGAACGCAGCATGCCGCGCGGCCGTTGGCGCGAACTGCTCCCGGCCGAGATCGACTCGCTCCTCAAACCTGCGGCAGCGGCGGGCTCAGCGGCTGACAATCCAGACTCCGCCCGCTGACCCCGCGGCTGTCCGGACCCAGCAACCACAGATAGGGCCGCACCAGCGCTTCAGGTTCCGGCACGCCCGCCGTGTTCTCGGCCGGAAACGCCTGCCGCCGCAGGCGCGTGCGCGCCGCGCCCGGATTCAGCGCATTGACGCGCACCGCGGTGCCGCCTTCGAGCTCGTCGGCCAGCACCTGCGCGAAACCTTCGATGCCGAACTTCGAGACGGCGTAGGCGCCCCAGTGGGCGCGCCCGCGCCGGCCGACACCGCTCGAGCTGAAGATCACGGAAGCGTCGCTCGACGCGCGCAGCGCGGGGAGCAGCACCTGGGTGAGCGCAAAGGCCGCCGTCAGATTCACGTGAATGACGCGGCACCAGGTGAGCATGTCGTAGTGCTCGATCGGAGCGAGCGCGCCGACCTGCGCGGCGCAGTGCACCAGCCCGTCGAGGCGGCCGTAACGCGTGCCCAGGGCCGCCGCGAGCCCGTCATAGTCCGCGGCCAGTGCGCGTTCCAGATCGAGCGGCGCGATGCTCGCATCGGGGGCACCGCCGGCGGCGATCTGCGCGTGCACCGCCTCCAGTCGCTTGACGGTCCGCCCGATCAGCACCAGTTGCGCGCCGCGATCGGCGGCGGCGAGCGCCACCGCCCGACCCACGCCATCGCCGGCGCCGGTCACGGCAATGACGCGACCGGCCAGCAAGCCAGGCGGCGCGACGTAGTGCCGGATGGCGATGTCATCCAGCGCGACGGCCGCGCTCATTCGCTCTTGGCCGTCTGGTCGTCCGGGTGCAGATTGACGCCGCGCGTCAGGCGGTCCACGGGAGCGAGTTCGGGCAGCGGATCGCCGCTGATCGCACCGAGTTCAGTGAACCGGCGTGCCTGCGGCATCACCTGGCGCTCCAGTGAGCCGACCGCGTCGTTGTAGGCATCGACCGTTGCGCCCAGGCGCTGACCGGCCCGCCCCAGATGGCCGACGAAGTTGCCCAGGCGCCGGTGCAAGTCCTGGCCCAGCTCGAGGATCCGGGCCGCATTTTCGGCGACCGCCGACTGGCGCCAGCCGTAGGCGACCGCCTTGAACAGCGCGATCAGCGTGGCCGGCGTGGCGAGCACGATGCTCTGGCGCATCGCATTTTCGAGCAGCTCGGGCCGCTCGGTCAGCGCGGCGCTCAGGAATTGATCGCCG
>DATFUG010000162.1:0-2653 GCA_035261025.1 Steroidobacteraceae bacterium
CGTCAAGGCGGCCGCCAAGGGCGTGATCAAGGTGGCCTCGAAGATGGGCATCTCGGCCATCCAGAGCTATCACGGCGCGCAGGTGTTCGAGGCGGTGGGCCTGCGCCAGGATCTCATCGACGACTATTTCACCGGCACCTCTTCGCGCATCGGCGGCATCGGCATCGATGTGGTGGCGAAGGAGGTGCTCATGCGCCACGGCGCGGCCTTCGCGCCACGCGGCGCCGAGCCCGTACCGCTCCCTGCCGGCGGCCGCTACCAGTGGCGTGCCGACGGGGAATTCCACCTCTTCAACCCCGAATCGATCCACCGCCTGCAGAAGGCCGTGCGCACGGCCAGCTATGCGACCTACAAATCCTATGCGCAGCTGATCAACGACCAGTCGCGGCAGCTGTGCACGCTGCGCGGCCTGCTCGAGCTCAAGCCCGGTGAGGCGGTGCCGCTCGAGGAAGTCGAGCCGGTCGAGACCCTGATGAAGCGCTTCAAGACCGGCGCGATGTCCTACGGATCGATCAGCCAGGAGGCGCACGAGACCCTCGCGATCGCGATGAACCGCATCGGCGGCAAGAGCAACACCGGGGAAGGGGGCGAGGACCCTCTGCGCTACCGGCCGCTGCCGAATGGGGATTCAAAGAACTCGGCCATCAAGCAGGTCGCCTCGGGCCGCTTTGGCGTCACCAGCGAATATCTGCTCAGCGCACGCGAACTGCAGATCAAGATGGCGCAGGGCGCCAAGCCCGGTGAAGGCGGGCAGCTCCCGGGTAACAAGGTCTATCCGTGGATTGCCCGGACTCGGCACACCACGGCCGGGGTCGGCCTGATCTCACCGCCGCCGCATCACGACATCTACTCGATCGAGGACCTGGCGGAACTGATCCACGACCTGAAGAACGCCAATCGCACGGCCCGCATCAGCGTCAAGCTGGTCGCGGAAGTGGGCGTCGGCACGATCGCCGCCGGTGTGTCCAAGGCGCACGCGGACGTGGTGCTGATCAGCGGCTGCGACGGGGGGACCGGTGCGGCGCCGCAGACCTCGATCGCGCATTCCGGATTGCCCTGGGAACTCGGGCTCGCCGAGGCACACCAGACCCTGGTGCTCAATAACCTGCGCAGCCGCATCGTCGTGGAGACCGACGGGCAGCTCAAGACCGGGCGCGATGTGATCGTCGCCGCGCTCCTGGGCGCCGAGGAATTCGGCTTCGCCACCGCGCCGCTGGTTTCGGTGGGCTGCATCCTGATGCGCGTGTGCCACCTGAACACCTGCCCGGTGGGCGTCGCCACGCAGGATCCGCGCCTGCGCGAGCGCTTCGCCGGAAAACCCGAGCACGTGGTGAATTTCATGCGCTTCATTGCGCAGGACATGCGCGAGCTGATGGCGCAGCTGGGATTCCGCACCGTGGATGAGATGGTGGGCAGGGTCGACCGGCTCGAGCCGCGCAAGGCCATCGATCACTGGAAGGCGCGTGGCTTCGACTTCAGCAATATCCTGTACCAGCCGGACGTGGGCGAGGAAGTCGGGCGCTACTGCAGCACCGCGCAGCAGCACGGCCTGGAAGGATCCCTCGATCTCACCACGCTCCTGGCGCTGTGTGCGCCGGCCATCGAGCGCGGAGAGCCGGTGAGCGCCGAGCTGCCGATCCGCAACACCAACCGCGTCGTGGGCACGATCACCGGGAGCGAAGTCACGCGCCGTCATGGCGCCAAGGGGCTGCCGGCCGATACGATCCGTCTGAAGTTCAAGGGCTCGGCCGGCCAGAGCTTCGGCGCCTTCCTGCCGCCGGGCATGACGCTGCAGCTGGAAGGCGATGCCAACGACTACGTCGGCAAGGGCCTGTCGGGCGGCAAGCTCATCATTCATCCGCCGGCAGGCTCGTCCTTCGTTGCCGCGGACAACATCATCGTCGGCAATGTCGCTCTCTACGGCGGGACCAGCGGCGAGGCCTTCATCTGCGGCATGGCGGGCGAGCGCTTCGCGGTGCGCAACAGCGGCGTCGACGCCGTGGTCGAGGCCGTAGGTGATCACGGCTGCGAGTACATGACCGGCGGCCGCGTCGTGGTGCTCGGCCGCAGCGGGCGCAATTTCGGCGCCGGCATGTCCGGCGGCGTGGCCTACGTGCTGGACGAGCAGGGTGATTTCGCGCGCCGCGTCAATACGCAGATGGTCGGCCTCGAGCCGCTCGCCGACCCGCAGGAGATCGCCGCGGTGCGCTCACTGATCGAGCGGCACGCGATGCACACCGGCAGCGCGCGTGCCGCCGCGGTGCTGGCGCAGTGGGCTCAAATGGCAGGGCGGTTCGTGTGCGTGATGCCGAAGGACTACAAGCGCGTGCTCGCCTGCGTGCGCCGCGCACACGAGCAGGGGCTTTCGGGCGAGGAGGCGATCATGGCCGCCTTCGAGGAAAACGCCCGGGATCTGGCCCGCGTCGGCGGCAACTGAGCAGCGCGCACCATGGGCAAACCGACGGGTTTCATCGAGTACCTGCGGGAACTCCCGGTCGATCGCACGCCGACGGAGCGGGTGCGCGACTGGGGCGAATTCCATCACCACATGGAAGAGCGGCACCTGCGCCAGCAGGGCGCGCGCTGCATGGATTGCGGCGTGCCCTTCTGCCAGACCGGCAAGCTTATCAGCGGCATGGCCTCGGGCTGCCCG
>DATFUG010000163.1:0-9535 GCA_035261025.1 Steroidobacteraceae bacterium
AGAGTTCGGCCGACCAGGGTCATCAAGGACCTCGCCTCATTTGCAGCTCCCCGAAAGGTAGAGCCAGTAGGCAGGTACCGCTCAAGGTCAGCGAACCTTAAGGTTTTCCGGCGCTGCCTGTGTGGGCGGCAGAAACTACAAATCCATGCCCCAGCGGATGCGCCGTCACTCAATCTTCGGGTTCCCAGCTGTGTCGCTTGATGCCGCAGCGCCGCCTGTCTACAGGCACGGCGCTGTCCGGTCGGCCCCTCACGCAAAAGTGGTAGGGGCAAATGAAGAGAATGCTTATCAATGCAACTCAGCAGGAAGAGTTGCGTGTCGCGCTGGTTGACGGCCAGAAGCTTTACGACTTATCGATCGAGATCCCGTCCAAGGAACAGAAGAAGGCGAACATCTACAAGGCGCGAATCTCGCGTGTAGAGCAGTCGCTCGAAGCCTGCTTCGTCGAATACGGCGCGCAGCGCCACGGTTTCCTCCCGCTGAAGGAAATCTCCAAGGAATACTTCCGCAGCCCGCCGCAGGGCGGGCGCATGAACATCCGTGAACTGGTGACCGAAGGCCAGGAACTGATGGTGCAGGTCGAGAAGGAAGAGCGCGGCACCAAGGGCGCGGCGCTCACGACGTTCATCAGCCTGGCCGGGCGCTTCCTGGTGCTCATGCCCAACAGTCCGCGCGCCGGGGGCGTCTCGCGCCGCATCGAGGGCGAGGACCGCGACCAGATGCGCGAGGTGATGAGCCAGCTCAACGTGCCCGAGGGCATGGGCGCGATCATCCGCACCGCCGGCGTGGGCCGCGCGGTCGAGGAGCTGCAGTGGGACCTGGACAACCTGCGCACCCAGTGGGATGCGATCGCCCAGGCGGGGAGCGGGCGCAGCGCGCCGTTCCTGGTGTACCAGGAAGGCGACGCCGTGACGCGCTCGCTGCGCGACTATCTCGGTGACGACATCGGCGAGGTGCTGTGCGATGACCTGGGCGCTTTCCAGAAGGCGCAGGAGTACATGCAGCGCTTCATGCCCCCCGACGCGCAACGCAAGCTCAAGATCTACACCGACGATATTCCGCTGTTCACGCGCTACCAGATCGAGAACCAGATCGAATCCGCCTACGCCCACAAGGTGCAGCTGCCCTCGGGCGGGAGCCTGGTCGTCGATTACACCGAGGCGCTGGTCTCGATCGACATCAATTCCGCTCGCGCCACCCGCGGCTCGGATATCGAAGCCACCGCCACCAACACCAACCTGGAAGCGGCCGATGAGATAGCCCGCCAGCTGCGCATCCGCGACATCGGCGGCCTGATCGTCATCGACTTCATCGACATGGAAGATGTCAAGAATCAGCGCGCGGTCGAGGATCGGCTGCGCGAGGCCATGAAGATGGATCGCGCGCGCATCCAGATCGGCCGCCTCTCGCGCTTCGGGCTGCTGGAGATGTCGCGCCAGCGCCTGCGTCCGAGCCTGGGAGAGTCGAGCCACCTGGTATGCCCGCGCTGCAACGGCATCGGCAGCATCCGCAGCGTGGAATCTCTGGCCCTCTCGATCCTGCGCCTGATCGGCGAAGACGCCCGCAAGGAGCGCACCTCGCGCATCATCGTCCAGGTGCCGGTGGATGTTGCCACCTACCTGATGAACGAGAAACGCGACTGGCTGCGCGATACGGAGGACAAGACCCATAGCAATATCGTGCTGGTGCCGAATCCGCACATCCAGACGCCGGAGTATTCCTTCCGCCGCATCCGCGACGACGAGGTGGCGCTCCCGGAACACAACCAGGTGAGCTATCAGATGCCCGCGGCGCCGGCCATCGCCGATCCGACACTGGATCGCGATAAGAAACCGCCCGCCGAGGCACCCGCCGTGGCGACCTTCCTGCCTCCGACCGCCGCTCCGGTAGTCGCTCCGCCGGAACGGGCTCCTGCCGCCAGTCCGGCGCCAGCGTCGCCGGGTTCCGGCTACGGCCTGTGGGCCCGCATGAAGCGGTTCTTCGTGGGCAGCGGCGGAGACAGCGCCGCGACGCGCGACGCGCGGCCAGCCCGTGCGGGGCGCGGCGATGCCCAGCGCGACGGGCGCGATCAGCGGGATCATCGAGATCATCGCGATCGCAGCGGCCCACGCCGTGGCGGTGGCCGCGGACCCTACGGCGATCGCGGTGGAGCGCGCCGTGATGGCCCTCGCGGCGAGCCGCGCCGTGAAGGACGCCCGCGTGATGAGTTCAACCGCGAGCCCAGGCGTCCCGACGCGCCGCGCGCCGAGCCGCCTCGCCACGACGCACCACGCGCCGAGGCGCGGCCGGCGGATCCCGTACGCGATGGGCCGGGCGCTGAACCGCGACGGCCGGAGGGCGAACGCAGTGAGCGCGGCGGCCGCTCGCGCCGTGGAGGCCGGCGCCGTCGCGGCGGTGCCAATCGCGAAGGCGGAGACCGACCGCAGCAGAATCCCGCGCAGGCGGGCCCTGGCCAGGCGACTACCAACGGCCCGCCACCGGGCGAGGCGCAGCGCACTACCAATCCGCCGGGCGACACGGGCGGAGGCACTCCGGGGAACGAGCCGGCCATGAGCTGGACTCAGCCCGCACGCCAGGGCACCGGCCAGGCGCAACTGAACCTCGGCGCGTTCGAGGCGGCACCCCCGGGGGCCGCGCCGCCGGCGCCACCGCCGGCTGTAGCTGCTCCGCCCGCGGCCGCACCAGCGTCAGGCGCGCCCGCGCCGGCCGCGCCGACGCCGCCTGCGTCTCCGCCACAGGTGGTGTGGTCCTCGGCGCCGGAGCCAAAATCGTGGCACAGCGACGTGCGGAACGATGAGTAACCAGCGTCCAGTGCTCAATACAATTCAGCTCGCCGCCCCGGTATGAATCCAGAACTGCCGTTCCTTCGATCAATCGGTTGTTGGTGTGAAGGCACGCAATTGCGCCCGTCGGCTCGAATTGAACCGGTGCGGTCCTTGACCGCTGTCGTGCAGTCGGATAACGGCGCCAGAGTTCAAACAGCAACGACTATCGAACAACAACCCATGCTGCCTGAGAATTGAACGCCTCGTTCGGCAAAACGATCAGCCCTGACTTGCTAGGTCTTGGTCCTTGCAATCCACTCGTCAACCAGCTTCTCAAGCAGGGTTAGGGGCACACCCCCGTTTTCCAGCACGACCGCGTGGAAGTCTTTGAGATTAAACTTTGGTCCCAGCGCCGCCTTCGCTCGGTCACGCAACTCGAGGATCTTGAGCTGCCCAACCTTGTAAGCACAGGCCTGACCTGGCAGGCCCATGTAGCGCT
Source organism: Steroidobacteraceae bacterium (assembly GCA_035261025.1). Classification (GTDB taxonomy): domain Bacteria; phylum Pseudomonadota; class Gammaproteobacteria; order Steroidobacterales; family Steroidobacteraceae; genus FEN-1191. Next base: position 3,265 of record DATFUG010000163.1, read on the forward strand.
CCACCTCGGTGATGATCTCGCTCTCGTTCATGCCCGTTGTGGTGACCATGTAGGCGATCGCCTGCTCGCGGGTCCAGCCCTGGGAATGCAGGCCCGTGTCCACGACCAGCCGTGCTGCACGGAAAAGCTCAGCCTCGAGCCGCCCGAGATCGCCGAACGGATCGTCCTTGTACATGCCGATCTCAGCCGCAAACTGCTCTGCATAGAGCGCCCAGCCTTCCGCGTACGCCGAGTAGAGGGTTTGCTGGCGGATCAGCGGCAAATCCTTGAGATTCAGCGCAATCGAGCCCTGGAAATGATGCCCCGGAATGCCCTCGTGGTAGGCAAGCGTCTTCATCGTCCAAGTAGCCGTTTCGCTGACGTCCCTCAGGTTCGCAAAAAACGTTCCCGGCCGCGACCCGTCCATCGCGGCACCCTGGTAGTAGGCGCCGGCGACGTTGTTCTCGGCCGAGATCGGCACCCGCTGGACCAGTAGCTTCCCGGACGGGATCGTGCGGAAGTACTCCGGCATGCGCGCATTGACCTCGTCCAGGATCTGCCGGTACTTGGCGAGCAGCTGCTTGCGGCCTTCATCGGTATTCGGCAGCAGAAAGCGTGGATCTTTGTGGAGCGCGTGTACGCGCTCGGCGACTGTGCCGGTCGACAGACCCTGCGACTTCAGGAGTCCGTCCATCTCGGCGGTGACGCGCGACGCCTCCGAAAGTCCAAGTGCGTGCAGCTGCTCGGGCGTGTAGTCGGTGGTCGTCATCTGCCTGAGGGTCGCGGCGTAGTATGCCGCGCCGTCCGGTAACCGACCGACGCCGGCTGCCTGATTCGTCGCCGCCGCGCGCTGGGATTCCAGCGCCTCTGTCATGCGGGCGTAAGCCGGGTAGACGCGATCCTTGACCGCCTGGGTCGCCTGACGTGCGAGTTCTGATTGCTCGGCGGCATCGAGGTCCTTCACCTTCTCCATCCGCGTGACAAAGGTGGTCACGAGCGGATTGTCCTTGGGGCTGGGCCTCACAGTCTCCGTGATGCCGTTCTCGGCCTTCTCGAGCAGCGAGATGGGCAGCACCACTCCACTTCTTGCCTGCCGCAACATTTCCCCGGTCACCGCGTCGAGTTTGTCCCCCGTTGCCTCGAGCCGCTTGACATAGTTGCGCGCCGTCTTGTCGTTCGTCACCGTGTGTTGTGTTTCCAGAAAATTAGGCAACTGAACCTGCGTGCCCCACATTGGCGCGATCGGATACAGGCCTTCGGACGATAGCCAGTCAAAACGCTTGAACGACAGTGCCGTGTCCCACTGGTCGAGCAGGATGTCGTAGGTCACCTGATCCTGGCGATCGAGCTTGGCTCGATCGAATTCCTTGACCTGTCTTACGAAGCGCTCCGCCATCGCGTAGTCATCGTCGCGTTTCTTGACTCCCACCGCTGCGAGCTTGCTGGAATGCCAGTCAAAGACAGTGCCGTCGACGATCCCTACCTGCGTGAACACTTCGGGGTTCTTGACCAGCCACAGAAACGCCTGGCGGTTCGCAAGTTCGTTCATCGTGAACGGTTTGCCGAAGCCGATCCGATACCCTGAGTATCCAGCGACCAACAGCACCGCCAGCCCAGTCCAGCGGAGTATCTTCCAGACTTTCCTCATGGCGGATCGCCTCTTTTTGTCTTTTTTTAATTTGCCCTGCGGCTATCACGGCCCACAACGAGCCGCGGTCCCGCGGGTCCATTATGACCGGCGGATTCGCCGCAGAACATTTAACGGCCCCATTGACTGAAAAGGCCGGTTCCGGTCATTCGATCAATTCGCAACTCGCTCCAACGACGCGCCTGCCGAACTCAAACTGAGTGTGCCCTTGACCTGCCTTAAACAGACTGTAGTTGCGACTGGCAAGCGCTGCAAGTAGTTGTTTAACACGCACTCAATCGACTGTTTGAATCCGGGTGTCAGCTTCTATGAACGGGCAGCGAACAGGGCGCTTACTCGGGCGTAGTCTTCCGAAGTGTTGACGTCCGGTCCCGGCGGCACCGAGCAGTCGGCAACCCGGATGTCGAAACCGGCCTCCAGCGCGCGCAGCTGCTCAAGCTTTTCCGTGGTCTCCAGTGCCGAGGGCGGGAGCGAGGCGATGCGGCGCAGCGCTGCCACACGATACGCATAGAGCCCCCGGTGCCGCCGTGCGCCCTGCCACCGAGTCTGGCTGCGCAATCCGGCCGGGGCACCGTCCCGTGCCCAGGGGATCGGCGCGCGGCTGAAATACAGCGCCCTGTGGCGCTCGTCGGTGACCAGCTTGACGACGTTGGGATCGAGGAACTCGGCCAGATTGTCGATCGGTGTCGCCAGCGTCGCGATGTCTGCCTGCGGGTGCTGCGCCAGCACGGCAGCGACCTGCTGCAGCAGCTGCGGCGGCAGCAGCGGTTCGTCGGCCTGCGCGTTGACCACGATCGTGCCATTGCCCCACCCCAGGCGAGCGGCGATTTCAGCCACGCGATCGGTGCCGGATTGATGTCCGGCCTCGCTCATGATCACCTGCTTCGCAAACGCTCGCGCAGCGGCCGCGACGCGTTCATCGTCGGTGGCAATCACCACTTCATCAGCCTGCGCGGCGCAGGCGCACTCATAGACCCACTGCAACATCGGTTTTCCGGCCAGCGGGAGCAACACCTTGCCCGGCAGGCGCGAGGAGGCGTAGCGCGCCGGAATCACGACCTTGAACACCCTAGCGCTCCAGCAGCGGATCGGTCGTTTCGAGCAGGCGCGCCTCTTCCTCGAGCATCACCGGAATGCCATCGCGGATGGGATAGGCGAGGCGATCGGCGCGGCACACCAGCACCTTGCCGGAGGCTTCGCTCGCCAGTCGCAATGGGCCCTTGCACAGGGGACAGACCAGGATATCGAGCAGGCGTGCATCCATCAGAATTCTCTCCAGCAGGGCGTTTTCATGGCCCGGCGCGAAGCGCGCGGTCACCGGCAGGTACCAGCATTGCGCCGGTGCGAAGGCGTGGCATTTTACGGCATCTTTCTCGGTCATGATGACCGGCAGGGCATCGCCGAACTCCAGATCGCCTGGCCGGAAGCGATGGTGATCCGGGAATGGATGCTCGATCGGCTGCAGCCCGGCCATCCGCAGCGCCGCAAAGAAGCGCCGCGGGTTGCCAATCCCTGCGACCGCGTGAACCCGCTGGCCTGCGAAACTCGCCAGCGCGCAGCCCCTGCCAGAACCGCCGACGCCTTGCAGTTCGCTGCCCGCCAGCAGCATGCGCAAACCCGGCCGCCGCCCCTGCTCCCACCGCTCCTCCGCTCCGGGCCCGAAACTTTCGACGCTCCAGACCACGGCGCTGACGGTGTCGAGCCGGGCCTCCGGCTCGCGCAGCGGCCCGGCCGGCAGCAGCGCGCCGTTGCCGAAACCGCGTTGCGAGTCGATCAGCGCGACTTCGGCATCGCGCCCCAGGCGCAGATGCTGCAGCCCGTCATCGGCGATCACCACGGCCGCCCCGGCCGCAATCGCCGCCTGCGCCGCCCGTACCCGATCGCTCCCGACATAGACCGGGCATTGCGCGCGCCGGCCGATGACCAGCGCTTCGTCACCGACCTCATCCGCACCGCTTGGCGCCAGCACCGGCGCGACGCCCTCGCGGGCACGCCGCCCATAGCCGCGCGACACGACGGCCACCGACAGTCCCAGTCCGGCGAGCCGGAGCGCCAGCCAGATGACCAGCGGTGTCTTGCCCGTGCCGCCAACGCTGATGTTGCCCACCACGATGACCGGCGCCGCCACGCGGACCTGCCGGCGCCAGCCGTGCGCGTACAGCCAGTACCGGCTGCGCACGAGAAATCCGAACACCGGCGAGAGCCTTCGCAACCACCAGGGCGGGTGAGCGCCGCCATACCAGATCCGCTGCAGCCAGGTCTCGAGACTCATGGGTTGCGGACACGCACCTCACACGTTGAACTGCAGCTGGTGCAGTTGCGCGTAGACCTGCGAGCCGGCAACCAGTTCGGTGTGGGTACCCGTCTCGATGATGGCGCCATCCTGCATCACGACGATCAGGTCGGCGTGCTCGACGGTTGAGAGCCGATGCGCGATGACGAAAGTGGTGCGGTTCCGGACCAGTTTCTCGAGCGCTTCCTGAATGTGCCGCTCCGAGGCGGTGTCGAGCGCCGAGGTCGCCTCGTCCAGCACCAGGATCGGGCTGTTGCGCAGCAACGCCCGCGCGATGGCGATGCGTTGCCGCTGGCCGCCTGAGAGCAGCAGGCCACGGTCCCCCACCATCGTATCGAGTCCCTGGGGCAGGTCGGCCACGAAATCGCTGATGTACGCGGCAAGAGCCGCGGCTTCCACGGCCTCGGCGTCGACGCCGCGGGCCCCGAACACGATGTTGTTGCGGATCGTGTCGTTGAACAGCACGACTTCCTGGCTCACCAGGCTGATCTGCGAGCGCAGGTCAGTCAGGCGGTACTCGCGGATGTCGACCCCATCGAGCAGCACGGCACCGGCAGCCGGATCGTAGAATCGCGGCAGGAGTGAGACCAGAGTCGACTTCCCGCTGCCTGAGCGCCCCACGATCGCCACGGTCGTGCCCGCGGCGACACGCAGGCTGATATCGTGCAGTACACTGCCCTTCTCGACGTCATAGGTAAACCCGACGCCGCGGAACTCGACCTCGCCGCGCGCGCGCGTCAGGGTGCGTGTACCCCCCTGCGGCTCGCCCGGCGCGTCGATCACTTCAAAGACACTGGCACCTGCGGCGATGCTCTGCTGCAGCGGGCCGCTGACGCTCACCAGGCGCCGCAAGGGCTCGGGCACGAGCAGCAGCGCGGTCAGGAACCCGAGAAAATCCCCCACCAGCATCGCACCGCCCTCCACCTGGCGGATCGCCACGTACACCACGCTGGCCAGTCCCAGGGCCGCGATCAGCTGCACGACCGGATTGCTGCTGGAGCGCGCCGAGATCAATCGCATGTTGGTATGGCGGTTGAGCTCATTGGCGGCCCCGAAGGCTTCCTGCATGTGTTCCTGGGCATTGAAGACCTTGACTACGCGATGCGCATCGATGGCCTCCTTGGCCAGACGCGTCACATCGCCCATCGAATTCTGGATGCGGGTGCTGTAGCGGCGAAACCGCTGGTTCACGCTCCCCACCAGCAGCGCGATCACCGGGGCTGCCAGCATGGCGAAGGCGGCCAGCCGCCAGTTCAGCCAGAACAGGTAGGCGACCAGTCCACCGATCGTCAGGGTGTCCCGAATCAGCACCGTCGCTGAATTGGTGGCCGCGTCGGCCACCAGCTCCGCGTTGTAGGTCAGGCGCGAGAGCATCGGACCGGTCGAGTCACGCTCATACCAGGCCGTGGGCAGGCGCAGGTAGTGCGCGAACAGGTCGGCGCGGATCGCCTTGATCATCTGCCGGCCGACCCAGCCCGGAAAATAGTTGGCCAGGAAATCGCCCACCCCGCGCAGCAGGAACAGCAGGATGATGCCCGCCGGCACGTAGCGCAGCACCTCGAGGTTTTGCGCCACGAAGGCGGCATTGAGGAATTTCTTGACGAACCAGGCGGTGATGGTGCTGACGGCGGCGTACATCACCATGCCCGCCACACCGATCAGGAACATGCCCCAGTGGGGCCGGGCGTAGCGCAGCAGCCGGCGGTACACCGCGGCGGCGTCGATGGCGCGGGGCGTGGAGTTCAAGGCGTCGGGGCCTCGCTGGCGCTCATGGTGACAAAATTGAGCTGTGCGAAACCAAGCTGGCCGAGCACGTCCATCGCCGTGACCACCGACTGATGGGTCGCGCGGCCGTCGGCGCGCAGACTCACCGGGAAGTCGCGCCGCGCCGGGGCCTCCTGCTCGATCGCCCGGCGCAGAGTATCGGGGCTGGCATTGACCAGCTCGCGATTGTTGACCAGGTAGCTGCCGCCCGCGGTGACCGTCACCACCAGCGGCACTTCAACGGCTCGCACGATCGGCACCGAGGAAGCCTGGGGCAGGTGAACCCGCAACCGCCCCTCGCCCACGAAGCTGGAGGACAACATGAAAAAGATCACCAGCATCAACACCACGTCAATCAGCGAGACCATGTTGATCTCGGGCTCCTCGTGGCGGCGCGGCTTGAGGTTCATGGGCCCGCGCCGCGCGCGGCCAGCTGCGCCGCCTCGAGTGCGTCAGCCAGCTGGATCGCGTCCTTTTCCATTTCAATCACGATGCGATCGACCCGGCCGCGCAGGTAGCGGTAGGCGATGAGCGCGGGGATGGCGACGCACAGGCCCGCCGCCGTCGTGATCAGGGCCTGCGCGATG
>DATFUG010000164.1:0-3552 GCA_035261025.1 Steroidobacteraceae bacterium
AGATCCTGGTGACACCAGGTGTGCGAGCCGATGGCGTGTCCGGCTGCGGCCACTTGCTTGAGAATGCCGGGCTCGTAGGTGGCATGCAGGCCGATCGGGAAGAAAATCGCCTTGGTGCAGTGCGCGACGAGCGCGGCGAGGGCCACGCAAGACCATGGGATTTGAAACCCCGGCAGAGAAATTTAACGCCTGTGTTGCGTCGACCGGTTGAGCCGGCACCCGAAAGCGGACATCGACCGACGCTGGGCATGTCCGCTTTGTGTGGTGATCTCAACGGGTCGACGCAACACTCTATCCTGAAAGGGAAAGATGGAGTGTTCGGCAATGCGTCGAGGTTATTTTCGAGGCTTTACGGCATCAGAGAAAACAGAGCTTTGGGATCGCTGGCAGCGGGGCGAGTCGCTGAAAGCGATTGGGCGAGCGTTTGGTAAGCCATCATCGTCAATTTATTTTCAGCTGGCCCCACACGGGGGAATTCGTCCCCCGCCACGGCGCCGCTCAAGGCTGGCATTGACCCTCGCAGAGCGCGAGGAAATATCCAGAGCTATAGCGCTCGATCAATCGGCGCGATCGATAGCCAGGTTGCTGGGCCGCTCGCCCTCGTCGGTGAGCAGGGAAATCAGCCGCAATGGTGGCTATGATCGTTACCGCGCGGCGCCGGCCGATGAGCAGGCCTGGAACCGCGCTCGTCGTCCGAAACGTTGTAAACTGGCGACCAATTCGCGGCTGCGGCGGTCCGTTGCGGAAAGGCTCAGATTGAATTGGTCGCCCGAGCAGATCGCCGGCTGGCTGAAGAGAACGTATCCTGAAGACGAGTCCTGCCAGGTGTCGCACGAGACAATCTACCGCAGCTTATTCGTTCAGGCGCGTGGGGTACTGAAGAAGGAGCTGCTGCGCCATCTTCGATCGAAGCGGACGATTCGTCGATCCCGGCAGGTAGGCCTCCACAAGGATCGGCGAGGACAAATCACGGGTCTCATTTCAATCAGGGAGCGACCGGCGGCGATTGAAGATCGGGCCGTCCCTGGTCATTGGGAGGGTGATCTTTTGTCCGGGTCGAAGAACAGCTACATCGCGACGCTGGTCGAACGTCACACGCGCTATGTCATGTTAGCAAAGGTGGTCAACAAGGACACGCAGACAATCGTTTCCGCGCTGATCAAACAGGCCAAGATGCTACCGAATGAACTCTACAAGTCCTTGACCTGGGACCGCGGCAAGGAGCTCGCGGACCATCGACGGTTCACGTTAGCGACCAACATCGATGTTTACTTTTGCGATCCGCAAAGTCCATGGCAGCGCGGTTCCAACGAGAACACCAATGGTCTGCTGAGACAGTATTTTCCGAAAGGAGCCGACTTGTCGGTGTACTCGCAAGCCCATCTCAACAAAGTAGCCCGCCAGCTCAATGAGCGGCCACGCAAGACCCTGGGATTTGAAACCCCAGCAGAGAAATTTAACGCCTGTGTTGCGTCGACCGGTTGAGCTGGCAGTGCAAAGCGGACATGCCCCGTGGTGCGGCTTCGACCGCCTCGGTCGAGTTTGATGCTGTGGACGGCGCCCACTCTGCGGCATCAAAGTGCCATAGGGTGGTTACGTCGAAACGCACCACTTGAGGGGAGCCGTCCATGGGCGAGGTTAGCACGATCGGTCTCGATATCGCGAAGTCGGTTTTTCAAATTCACGGAGTGGACGCTGGCGGCGCGGTAGTGATCCGCAAACGCATTAGCCGAGCGAAGCTGTTGGAGTTCTTCGCGACGCTGCCCACCTGCCTCGTCGGCATTGAGGCATGTCCGAGCGCACATTACTGGAGCCGCCGACTTCAGGGGCTCGGCCACACGGTGAGGCTGATGCCGCCGAGCTACGTAAAGGCCTACGTTAAGCGCGGCAAAAACGATGCCAACGACGCTGCCGCAATCTGCGAGGCGGTCACGCGGCCCTCGATGCGATTTGTTGCGACGAAGTCTGAACAGCAGCAGTCGGGCTTGATGCTGCATCGCAGCCGGCAGCTTCTGGTTTGTCAGCGAACGATGCTGTCGAACGCGATCCGCGGGCATATGGCCGAGCTCGGCATCATCTCGGCGAAGGGCCGCAATGGCACGGCAGAGCTGCTCAAGATCATCGCTGATGAGCAGGATGATCGCATTCCAGCGGCCGCCCGGTTCAGTCTCAACGTCCTTGCTCGCCAATATGCGGCTATCAGGGCAGAGACCGTAGCCATCGAGAGGCGCATCCATGCCTGGCATCGCTCAAGTGAAGAAAGCCGGCGGTTGGAGGAAATCCCTGGTGTTGGCCCGATCGTCGCCACCGCGCTGATGGCCGAGGTAGGAGATTGGAAGACGTTCTCGTCGGGCCGCAGTCTCGCTGCGTGGATCGGCTTGGTGCCCAGACAGCACTCGACCGGGGGCAAAGAGAGACTCGGCAGGATCTCGAAGCAGGGCAATCGACACTTGCGCTGGCTGCTCGTTGCCGGCGCCATGGCTGTCATTCGATACGCACGCCAGCACGGCACGAAGCGGCCCTGGCTCGCTCGTCTGATGGACCGCCGGCCGATCAAGGTCGCTGCCGTTGCCCTTGCTAACAAAATCGCACGCATGGCATGGGCCATGATGGTGCGCGGCGAGCGGTTCAAGGAGCCGAAGTTGTTGCCGGCGGCTTAGCTGTCAGCAGCAGGAAAAAGTCATAGGAATTGGCGAGGGCACAACGACGTAATGCAGACACGGTCGTTCCGGGGATCAGGAGAACCCGCTTGGGTCATCGCATCTTCGAATGCGTGCGATGGATTGGGACCTGATCCGCGCAGAGCATTAGGGCCAGCGGCCATCCGCGCCGCATCAACAGGCCGGACACATGACCGCACCCGACCAATGCTGCATCAACGTAAAAAAGCTCTTGTCAATCAGGCGCCGTCCACACATGACCCACTGCGGCCATAAGCGGGGTCGAAATCCCGCAGTGCAGCAGTCTAATGCCGCACTGGTTTGTGCGAAAGCGGTTGCTGCACGGCCGGCATCAACTTGCGAGCGCGGCCGAGCTCGAGCGCGATTGGAGCGCGCCGCTGCAATGACGTTAGCCACAAAGCAGCGATTGCTCAGCTGTCATTCGGCGTGCAATTTTGACCCCCTGAGTCGGGGGATCGGCGTCCAAAATTGACCCCCCAAGGTTGGCCTGTTGCGCTGCTCGCTTTGATTCGAAGCGAGTGGTGAGGGGGAATGTTGACAGTGGAGACGATTGGCCGGATTCGGCGCGAGCACTTCATCAAAGGCAAGACGATCAGGGAGATTTCCCGGGATCTGAAGGTATCCCGGAACACGGTCCGCAAGGTACTTCGGTCGGGGGAGACATCGTTCGAGTACGAGCGTGACGTTCAGCCTCGGCCGAAGCTGGGGCGGTGGACGGCTGAGCTCGATGAACTGTTGGAAGGCAATGCGACCAAGCCGTTCCGCGAGCAGTTGACGCTGATCCGCATCTTCGAGGAACTACGCGGACGCGGCTACGGCGGTGGCTACGATGCCGTGCGGCGCTACGCCAGGCGATGGGCCAAGGAGCGCG
>DATFUG010000165.1:0-7575 GCA_035261025.1 Steroidobacteraceae bacterium
CTCGGCCGTTTCCTTCGCAACCAGATCGGTGCGGCCGCCCGCCTCGAACTGCGCGATCGACTCACGGCGCTGCTTGATCATCTTGTCGATGACGCCCAGGACCTGCGCATCATCGAGCTCGATGCGCTCGTCCACTTCGCGCTGCTTGATGGCCGCCATGACCATGCGGATGTAGCCGAGCCTTTCCTTCTCGCCGGCGCGCATGGCGGATTTCATATCCTCCTGGATGCGTGCCTTGAGCGTCATAGACGCCTGCTCGTCAGCGTGCGGTGCGGACGAAGTCGCGCGAGACGCGCTTGATGTGGCGCTTCACCGCGGCGGCCTTCTTGCGCTTACGCTCCTGCGTGGGCTTCTCGTAGAATTCGCGGCGGCGCAGCTCGGCGAGTACACCCGCCTTCTCACAGGCACGCTTGAAGCGGCGCAGGGCGGCATCAAAGTACTCGTTTTCCCGGATTCGAACGCTCGGCATCGAACTCAACCTCTTGATTCTAATAACCGTTTAACAACGGTCCCGCCATGCAGGGGCCGCGATTCTAAAGAGGCCGGGGCCAAAAGGCAAAGACTGCAGCACCGGGGCCAAAATCCCGTCCTGCTTCGGTCATACTTTCAGCACGATGCGAGTGCTGGCCCTGGAGTCCTCCTGCGATGAAAGTGCCGCGGCCGTGCTAGACGAGCAGCGCGGACTGCTGGCGCACGAGCTGTGGAGCCAGGTCGAGCTGCACCGGGTCTTCGGTGGCGTGGTACCGGAACTGGCCTCCCGCGACCATGTCCAGCGCCTCTTGCCGCTGGTGCGAAGCGCACTGGCCGCAGCCGACACCCGCCCCGACCAGCTGCACGGCGTCGCCTATACGGCGGGACCCGGCCTGGCGGGCGCGCTGCTGTGTGGCGCGGCGCTGGCGCGTTCGCTGGCCTACGGCTGGCGGCTGCCGGCGATCGGTATCCATCATCTCGAGGGGCATCTGCTGGCGCCGCTCCTGGAGACGCCCGCGCCCGGATTTCCGCACCTGGCGCTGCTGGTGTCGGGCGGACATACGATGCTGATCGAGGCCCGCGCGCTGGGCGACTACCGCCTGCTCGGCGAGACGCGCGATGACGCCGCCGGCGAAGCGTTTGACAAGAGCGCCAAGCTCCTGGGGCTGCCTTATCCCGGCGGGCCGCAGCTGGCGCGGCTGGCGGCGGCCGGCAGGCCCGGCGCCTGCCCGTTGCCGCGACCGATGCTGGATCGGGCCGGATACGAGTTCAGCTTTTCCGGCCTCAAGACCGCGGTATCGCTGGCGGTGCGGGCACGGCCGCTCGACGCCCAGCGCCAGGCGGACATTGCCCGCGGCCTGCAGGAGGCGATCGTCGATACGCTGTGCGCGAAAACGCTGCGCGCCCTGGAGGCGACCGGCCTCACCCAGCTGGTGGTCGCAGGCGGTGTCGGAGCCAACCTCGAACTGCGCGAGCGGCTCAGACGCGAGCTTACCGTGCGCGGCGCACAGGTGTTTTTCCCGCGCCCGGAATTCTGCACCGACAATGCCGCGATGATCGCGGTGGCCGGGTTGCTGCGCCTGCGCGCCGGGGAACGCGATGAGGCCGCTTTGAGCGTGCGGGCGCGCTGGCCGCTGACCGAGCTGCGGCCGCCGCTGGCCGCGGCGCGGGCACCGCTGGCAGCCGCCATGGACGCCACATGAATACCGGCAGCGATGATCGACTGTTCCTGCGCGGACTGGAATGCGAGTGCGTCATCGGCTTCATCGACTGGGAGCGGCGCGTCCGGCAGAAGGTTGTCATGGATCTCGAATTTCCCTCCGACTGCGCGCGCGCCGCGGTGAGCGACGCGGTCGCGGGAGCGATCGACTACAAGCAGGTCGCCAAGCGCGCGCTCGCCTTCGTGGGCGATTCGCAGTTCCAGCTGATCGAAACCCTGGCGCACCGCCTGGCACTGCTGCTGCTCGCCGAATTCCCGCTCGCCTGGGTGAGGGTCACCTTGAGCAAGCCGGGCGCGATCCGCCACTCGCGCGATGTCGGGGTCAGCATCGAGCGGCGCCGCGCCGATCTGGCTGCGCGCGGATAGCGCCCGCCGTGCCCCGAGTCTACGTCGCCATCGGCGGCAACATCGAACCTGAGCGGCGCTTCGCGCTCGCCGCACATGAGCTGCGCCGCCGCTTTTCCGGGATCCTGTTTTCCACCTGCTACCGCAATCCGGCCTTCGGATTCAAGGGTGCGGATTTCCTCAACGCCGTGGCCGGCTTCGACACTGAGGCGAGCGCGGACCAGGTGCTCGCCGACCTGCACGAGATCGAGTTGCGGTGCGGCCGGGGGCGCGACGATCCGAAGTGGGCGCCGCGCGCGATGGACATCGACCTGCTGCTGTACGGCGCCACGGTGGCCGAGACGGCGCCCTACCGCCTGCCGCGGCCGGACCTGCTGCTGCGCTCTTATATGCTCGCGCCGCTGGCGCAGATCGCGCCGCAACTGCGCCATCCGCTCACCGGCCGCAGCATGGCGGATCATTGGCGGGAACTGGCGCGCGAACCGCACCAGCTTGAAGCACTGGACCTCGATCTGAACGCCCTAGCGGCGCAGGCTCCGGCCGCCGTCGACGGCGAGAACCTGCCCGGTGACGAAGGGCGCCGCGGTGGCGAAAAAAACCACGGCCGCGGCGATATCGGCCGGTGATCCGGGGCGCTGCAGCAGTGTGCGGCGGATGATTTCCTGTCGCTGCGCCTCCTCCAGGCCCGCCTCCGGCCACATGACCGGACCGGGCGCGATGGCATTGACGCGCACCTCGGGCGCGAGCTCGCGCGCCAGCGCCTGGGTAAGATGGATCAGCCCCGCCTTGGAGGTCGAGTAGACCAGATACCCGGGCAGGGAGCGCATGCCGTGGATATCCACGATATTGACGATCAGGCCGCGCCGGCGCCGCAGTTCCGCGCTCGCCGCCTGCGCCAGGAACAGCGGCGCCTGCAGGTTCGTGCCCATCAGATCCGCCCACTGGGCCGGAGTGATCTTGGGCCAGGGCGTGGGATAAAAGCTCGCCGCATTGTTGACCAGCAGCTGCAGGCTGCCAAAGCGCTCGAGGACCTCGGCAATCAGCCGCGGCGCGGCCTCGGGCTGGCGCAAATCGGCACTGAACACCGCGGCGGAGCCACTGCGCAGGGCCTCAAGCTCGGCGGCCAGGGCCTGCGCCTCGGCCCTGGATCGATTGCAGTGGATGGCGACACTTGCACCCGCCGCGTGCAGATGCCTTACGATTTCGGCGCCGACGCGTCGCGCGCCGCCGGTGACCAGCGCAGTCTGACCGTCGAGCGAGCGCGGGTTGGCTTCCATCAGGTTAGCTTATGACGCGCACGCCGCAATTCACAATGCCCGCCCTCGACGCTGCGCAGCGCACGCAGAGCGCGGCGCTGCGCAAAGTGCTGGCGGAGCGGATCGAGGCCGGCGGTGGCTGGATTCCGTTCGATGAGTATCTGGACCTGCTGCTCTACGCTCCGGGCCTGGGCTATTACAGTGCCGGCGCCGCCAAGCTCGGTGTGGCGGGAGATTTCACCACCGCCCCCGAGCTGTCCGGACTGTTCGGCGCCTGCATCGCGCGCCAGTGCGCCCCGCTCCTGCGCGACGGAGGCGAGGTGCTCGAACTCGGCGCCGGGAGCGGCGCGCTCGCCGAAGTGCTGCTCGCGCGTCTCGCCGCACTCGGGGCCGCGCCGGATCATTATTTCATCCTCGAGACGAGCGCCGACCTGCGCCAGCGGCAGCAGCAGCGGCTGGCTCAGCTGCCCGCTGGGCTGCACTCGCGCCTGCGCTGGCTCGACCGGCTGCCGGCCTGCGGACTGCGTGGCCTCATACTGGCCAACGAAGTCGCCGACGCGCTTCCCTTCCAGTGCTTCGCGGTCACCGTAGACGGTTTCGCCGAGCGCGGCGTCGCGCTCGATGCACAGGGCGAGCTGGGCTGGAAAGAACGGCCGGCGGCGGCGGCCCTGCGCGCGGAACTGGCGAAGCTTGCCTCGACGCTGGGTCAGCCGCTGCCGCCCGACTATCGCTCCGAGCTGTGCCTGCGCCTGGGGCCGTGGATCGGGGGGCTGGCCGCCGCGCTCGATCAGGGCTGGCTGCTGCTGTTCGATTATGGCCTCGGCCAGTCCGAGCTCTATCATCCGCAGCGCGTCACGGGCACCCTGCGCTGTCACTACCGTCATCGCGCACACGATGATCCCTTCCTGTACCCGGGACTGCAGGATGTGACGGCCTGGGTGGATTTTACACGCCTCGCCGGAGCTGCCGCGGACGCTGGCCTGACCGTGGCGGGCTACTGTACGCAGGCCGCATTCCTACTCGGCGCCGGCATTGACGCCGAACTCGAGGCGGCCGGTTCTACCGTGGAGCGCGCGCAACGGGCCAGCGAGGCGCGCCAGCTGCTGATGCCCGGTGAGATGGGCGAGAGCTTCAAGGCCATGGCCCTGACGCGCGGCGCCGTGGAGGGTCCCACGGGCTTTGGCCTCCAGGATCTGCGGCGGCTCCTCTAGGAGATTGCCGCGAGTGCCGCGAGGCGCCGCGAGCGCAGCAGAGCGCCGATCTGGGGTCCGCGGCGGTCCTCGAGGTCGGCCTCGCTGAGCTGCACGCGGGCAGCGGCGTGCAGCGAGGCCCGCAGGCGCTCGACCAGTTGCGCCGCTGCGGCGGTGTCGTGACCTGCGGCGCGGGTCCGGGCGCTCAAGACCTCGAGCCACTGACCGAAACGCCCGGGACGGCGAAACGCATCTGCCAGCTCCAGCAGATCCAGTATCCATTCCGGACCGGCCGCACGCTGCTCAGCCGGGCTGCCATCCCCGCGCAAGCTGGCGCGCAGGCGCGCGGCGAGCAGGGCCAGCTGGCGGTGTTCGGTGGGCACACGCAGGCGCGTGCACAACGCCTCAATGTCCGAAACCGGGAGGCCGGAGAGCAGGGCCGCCCAGCGCGGGGGCGTTGCCGCGGCATTCTCGACGCCGTTGGCGGCGCCGCGGAGCGAGGCCAGCCCCAGAGGCAGGTCCGGCGATTGCGCGAGCTCGGGCAGGATGACCGCGAGCGCGCCGCAATCGCGCAGCACTTCGACGGCGCGCTCAGGGTGCGCTGCGCCCAGCGCCAGCTCCAGCTCGCGCCATACCCGTTCGCTCACCAGCGCGGCGGTCTCACCGGCGCTGACCATCGTGCGCATCAGCGCGAGCGTTTCCGGTGCCACGGTGAAGCCGAGTCCGGCAAAACGGGCGGCGAAGCGCGCGACGCGCAGGATACGGACCGGGTCCTCGCTGAAGGCCTCCGACACGTGACGCAGCAATCGGGCGCGCAGGTCGGCCTGGCCACCGTAGGGGTCGATCAGCGTGCCGTCGGCCCTGCGCGCCATCGCGTTGATCGTCAGGTCGCGGCGGCGCAGGTCCTCCGCGAGCGTGACGGTGGGCGATGATTCGATGGCGAAGCCGCGGTAGCCCGGCGCGATCTTGCGCTCGAGGCGCGCCAGCGCGTATTCCTCATGGCTGTCCGGATGCAGGAATACCGGAAAATCCCGGCCCACCGCACGATACCCGGCGCGCTCCATCTCCCCGGGCGTCGCGCCCACGACCACCCAGTCGCGCTCCCGCACCGTGCGGCCCAGCAGTTCGTCCCGGACCGCGCCACCCACAAGGTACACTTGCATCCGCGCATGTTAACCGAGCGTGGTGCCAGATCGACTTGCTCTCGAGCCGGGGCGCTGTTGCTGATGTGTTGCCTCAGTCTTTCAGGTTGCAGTGCCGGGTACCTGCTGCAGGCGGCCCACGGACAGTGGCAGCTGTTGCGGGCCCGGCAGCCGATTCCTCGGGTGATCGCGAGCGAGTCGACCGACCCGAACCTGCGCACGCGGCTTACGCTTGTAAGCGAGGCGCGCGACTTCGCCAGCCGCGAGCTCTCCCTGCCAGACAATGCCAGCTACCGCAGTTACAGCGCGCTGCACCGCCCGTACGCGGTCTGGAATGTCGTCGCCACCCCGGAATTTTCGGTGGAGCCGCGGCGCTGGTGCTTTCCCATCACCGGTTGCATCGCCTATCGCGGTTACTTTCGCGAGGCGGGCGCACGGCGCTTCGCCGCGGCGCTGGCGGCACGGGGCGATGACACCCTGGTGGCCGGCGTGAGCGCCTACTCCACGCTCGGATATTTCGCCGACCCGGTGCTCGATACGATGCTGCAATACGACGACCTCCAGCTGGTGGGCACGATATTCCACGAGCTGGCCCACCAGCTGGTCTACGTCAGGGATGACAGTGAGTTCAATGAAGCCTTCGCGATGAGCGTGGAGCGCGAGGGCGTCGCCCGCTGGCTGGCGGCACGGGAACGGAGCGGCGAGCTGGCGGCCTGGCGCCGCCGCCTGGACCAGCAGGCGCAGATCCTGGACATCCTGGCCGCGGGGCGCGCCCGCGCGGCCGCGCTGTACCGCGAAGCGCCGCCTATTGTGCAACGGCGGCAGCGCAAGCAGGAACTGCTGGTCTCGATCAGCGCGGAGCTGCGCGCCTACGAGCAACAGCGCGGATTGCACAGTGGGTACGATGCCTGGCTGGATGCCGGCCTGAACAACGCGCACCTGGCTTCGGTCGCGACGTATTTCGATTGCCTGCCCGGTTTCGAACAGCTGCTGGCGCAGCAGGCCGGGAATTTGCCCGCCTACTACCACGCGGTGCGCGAACTGGCTCGCGCTCCGGCGTCCCGGCGGCGGGCGCTGTGCGCCCGGCCGCCGGAAAGCTGAGGCGCGGCGGGATCCCCTCTCAGTTGACTTCCACGTTGACACGCCGCGGTTCCACGGCGGGCTGCTTCGGGATCACGACCTCGAGCACGCCGTTGGTGTGGCGCGCGCGAATGTCCTCCGCCCGTGCGTTCTCGGGCAGCGAGAACTGCCGCAGGAAATCGCCGGTGATGCGCTCGAGCCGCTCGAAGCCCTTGCGATTTTCATGCGCTTCGAGGCGCCGTGCGCCGCGGATGGTCAGCACGCCCTTGTCGGCGGTGACCTGGATGTCCTTGGCATCGACGCCGGGCAGATCCGCATGCACGGTGTAGCGTTCCGCTTCCTCGTGCACGTCGACCGAAGGGAGCCAGGTGGCCGCGCTCGAGCCGTTGCCCGTTCCCGCAAAGGTATCGCCGAACAGCTGGTCGATCTCGCGATGCAACCGGCCCATCAGCCGCCAGGGTTCGTAGTGAACGATATTCATGATGATGTCTCCATTGCTGATGCCGCAACCGCGGCGCCTGCACCTGATGTGCGGGCGTCGTCGCGGCTTTCAAGTGCCGCAGGCTGTGCACAAGCTGTGCGGCAGTTGTGCGTTTGGCGTGAACACCACATATAGATTTTCCGCAGCCGCGGCACTGGGCGTCGGTGCAGGGATTTTATGCTGCACAGTGCGGCGTGATATTTTATAACCTATTGATTATGAATGATAAAAACACGTATTTGCGGGCCTAAAAAACCTTGACCGCACCGGCGCGCGTGATTAGTCTCACTGCTTCCACCAACTATATCTTGTGGTGCGGGGAGCTGAGGCGCTGGCTGCTCCAACGGTCCGATTCCGTTGGAATCGGCGCGTTCGTGCTGTAAGTAGGGAG
>DATFUG010000166.1:0-3418 GCA_035261025.1 Steroidobacteraceae bacterium
GCCTACTACGACCGCCTGACCGATGCGCTGCTCGAGGCCGGCATCCGTCCCCTGCCGACGCTCTATCACTGGGACCTGCCCCAGGAGCTGGAGGATCGCGGCGGTTGGCCCAATCGCGATACGGCTGAGCGGTTCGCCGACTACGCCGACATCATGGGCCGGGCGCTGGGCGATCGCATTGAAAACTGGAGCCTGTTCAACGAATCGAAGGCCTTTACCCAGCTGAGCTACTGGCAGGGCGTGTTCGCGCCCGGACGCAAGGACGCACTTGCCTTCCTGCAGGCCACGCACACCGTCAATCTCGCTCATGGGATGGGATTTCGCGCGCTCAAGGCCGCCAATGCCCGCATCAAGGTGGGCAGCGTCTACGACGTTTCGCCACACATTCCGGCTACGGATTCTGACGCCGACCGGGCCGCCGCGGTGGCGATGGAAAAACTCTCAAACCTCTGGTTCGTGGTCCCGGTGCTTACCGGCCAGTACCCGGAAGGCGTCTTGCCCGCTAGCCAGCAGGCCTCGCTGCTCGGAATGCGCTCCGGTGACGAGCAGCTGATGCGTGCCGACCTCGATTTTGTCGGGCTCAATTACTATTCGCTGACGCGTGTCACAGCCACCGATCAGAAAACCGGCATACCAGGCCTGAACCTGAGGGCCGACTGGGCTGTGGGGCCCGATGAGAAGACCGACTTCGGCTGGGACATCTATCCGCAGGGCTTCTACGACATCCTCAAGCGCATGCAGCAGGTGACCGGCGCGCGCCCGATCGAAATCACCGAAAATGGCGCCGCCTACAACGACAAGCCCGATGCTTCCGGTCAGATTCACGACACGAGGCGCATTGCCTATCTGCGCGCACATCTGCTGGCCCTGTCACGCGCGATCGCCGACGGCGTGCCGGTACGCGCGTACCACTGCTGGAGCCTGCTCGATAACTTCGAATGGGCTTCGGGCTACAGCCAGCGCTTCGGATTGACCTACGTGGATTTTGACGACCACCAGAAACGGACCATCAAGGAATCCGGGTATTGGTACGGAAAGGTGGCCCACGACAACCGGGTGAGCTGAGATGTCGCGGGCGCGTTTCCTGCCTGGCGTTGTCGTCTTGTTCTCCGTTCTCACCACGCAGGCGTTTGCAGGCGCGAACAGCGCAGCGGGCGCCGCCGCACCGCCCAGCGACGCGCAACTGCTCGCGGGCACCGGCAGGGCCACGATCGATCCGCCGCCCTCGCAGTTTCCGATCCGCAACAACAACGACTCGCCCCTCGTCGCCGTCCACGATTCGCTCCAGGCCCGTGCCCTCGTCCTCAAGGACGCCGGTTCAAAGGTGATCGTGGTCGTGGCGGACGTGATCATTCTCCCGGACGAGTTCTACGAACAGGCGGTCGGCCAGATCTCCGAGCGTTTTGCAGTACCGAAGGACCATGTCCTGCTCTGTGCCACGCACACCCACACCGTGCCCTGGACCATGGGCAATGGATATGGAGAGCGGGTGATCGCCGGGATGCTCCTGGCCATTGACCAGGCGCAGCAGCGGCTCGAGGCCGTCCGCGTCGGTGCCGGCAATGGCCTGGCCTACATCAACATGAATCGCGATGAGCCGACCGCCAAGGGTTTCATTCTCGGCCAGGATCCCGAGGGCGCCTCCGACAAGACGGTGCGGGTGGTCGGATTCCTGCGCGCCGACGGCAGCCCGCTGGCGATCATCGCCAACTACGCCGTACATGCCGTGTCCCTGTACAGTTCCGACACGGCCGGTGAGCACGCTGCCGAGATCAGCGCCGACATACCCGGCGTGGTCGATCGCTTCGTGGACGAGCACTACGACGCGCAGCGCACCGCGACCTTCTGGACCAGCGGTGCCGCCGGCGACCAGAACCCGATAATGATGTCCTTCCACGCGGAGCCACAGAGCGACGGCAGCATCGTCACCTCGGACATGAAGTCCGCCGGATTCATGATCACAGCGCGGCTGGGCCAGGCACTCGCCCTGGAGGTCATCCGGGTCACGGACCGGTTAAAGCCGCAACCCGTGACTACTGCAATGCGCGCCGTCCAGACGGTCATTTCCTGTCCGGGCAGAACCAATCCTGCGCTCCTGCGCTCCGTGCGGATTTCCTACCTCGGCATTGGCCCGGTGGACCTGGTCGGTATTTCCGGCGAGGTGGGAACACTGATTGACCGCCACCTGCGCGAGGGCCTGGGCGAGCGCAGCCCCATCCTGCTGACGCTGACCAACGGCTACGCGGGCTACCTTCCCGACGATGCCAGCTATACGCGTGGCAATACCTTTGAAGTCGGGAAATCCCAGTTTGCGCCGGGGTGCGCCGAGAGCCAGATCGTAGCCCGCACGCAGGAGCTGCTGGGCGCGGCAGCGAAGTAGCCTGGTGCGCTTGGTCGTGACGTAGTTCGGCCACGCGGCCGATCTTCTGGCCATGTTAATTTAGGCGGGCACCACGGGGCACCGCCGCATGATCAGGATCGCCAAGGTCGAGACCTTCACCAGCGAGTTCGTCTGTTTCGTGCGCCTGACGACCGATTCGGACGCCGTCGGCTGGGGGCAGACCTCGACCTACAACGCCGACATCACCGCGGAGATCTTTCACCGGCAGGTCGCCCCCTGGGCGCTCGGCGCCGACGCGCTCGACATCGCCGCGCTCGTCGCGCGCATCGAGGAGCGTGAGCACAAGTTCCCGGGCAGCTACCGCTGCCGCGCCCTGGCTGGGCTCGACACCGCGCTGTGGGACCTGCACGGCAAACTCGCCGGCAAGCCGGTGGTGGAGCTGCTCGGCGGCAAGCCACGGCGGCTCCGGGCCTACGCCTCATCGATGAAGCGCGACATCTCGCCGGACGACGAGGCCGCGCGCCTGGTGCGGCTGCGCGACGAGCAGGGTTTCGACGCCTTCAAGTGGCGGGTCGGGGCAGAGTGCGGACACGATGTCGACGAGTGGCCGGGCCGCACCGAAGCGATCGTCCCGCGCGTGGCGCGCGCCCTCGGCAGCGGCGTCGCGAAGCTCGTCGATGCCAACAGCGGGTTTTCCCCGCCAAGGGCCATCGAGGTCGGCCGCCTGCTCGAGTCCGAAGGGATCAGCCATTTCGAGGAGCCCTGTCCCTACTGGAAACTGGAGCAGACCCGGCAGGTGAGCGATGCGCTCGAGCTCGACGTCGCCGGCGGCGAGCAGGACTGGGATCTGGCCACCTGGAAACAGATGATCGACATGCGTGCGGTCGACATCGTGCAGCCGGACGTGATGTACATGGGTGGGTTGTCGAGGACACTGCAGGTCGTGGAAATGGCTGCCAGGGCCGGCCTGCCCGTCACGCCGCACAGCGCCAATTTGTCGCTCGTCACGATGTGCACCATGCATCTGCTGGGTGCGATTCCCAACGCCGGCAAGTACCTCGAGTTCTCGATCGAAGG